>CAZGQB010000034.1:0-13093 GCA_964527055.1 uncultured Sulfuritalea sp. | reverse complement strand
CGGCGCAGGTCTCGGTCGAGCCATAGAGCTGCTTGAGGTTCACGCCGATCGAACGGTAGAAGCGGAACAGGTCGGGGCCGATCGCCGCGCCCGCCGTGTAGGCGACGCGGATCCGGCTCATGCCGAGCACATTGCGCAGCGGCCCGTAGATCAGCAGGTCGCCCAGCGCGTAAAGCAGGCGATCCAAGGAAGATACCCCCGGCTTGCGATCGAGGATGTCGGAACCGCAGCGCTTGGCCACCGCCATGAAGTAATGGAACATGTTGCGCTTGAGGGAGCCGGCGTCCTCCATGCGGATCATCACCGTGGTCAGCAGGTTTTCGAACACGCGCGGCGGGGCGAAGTAGTAGGTCGGGCCGATCTCGCGCAGGTCGGTCAGCACCGTATCGCCCGACTCCGGGCAGTTGATGGTAAAGCCGGCCACCGTGGCCTGCGCATAAGAAAACAGGTGGTCGCCGACCCAGGCCATCGGCAGGTAGGAAAGGATGTCGTCCCGGTCGGTCAGGTGGTCGAAACTGACACCGCTTTGCGCTGCGGCGATGAAGGTTCCATGGGTCAGGCAGACGCCCTTCGGCTTGCCCGTGGTGCCGGAGGTGTAGAGCATCACGGCGACGTCTTCGGGGCGGCCCCTGGCAACTTCGGCGGGAATGAAGTCCGCCTGGTTCTTGTCGTGCACCTTGCCCATCGCGATTACTTCGTCCAGGCCCTGCAGCCATGTCTGGGTGTAATGGCGCATGCCACGGGCATCGTCGTAGAGGATGTGCGCGAGATCGGGACACTGGTCCTTGATCTCGAGCAGCTTGTCGACCTGTTCCTGGTCCTCGACGATGGCGAAACGGATCGCGCCGTCGGTGAGGACGAAAGCCATCTCGGCGGCGACCGCATCCTGGTACATGGGCACCGGTACGCCGCCCAGCATCTGCGCCGCGCACATCGACCAGTACAGGCGCGGGCGGTTGTCGCCGATGATGGCCAGGTTGTCGCCGCGCCTGAAACCGAGTTCGGCCAGACCGCAGGCGATGGCGCGCACCTCCTCGGCCACCTGGCTCCAGCTCCAGGTCTGCCAGATGCCCAGATATTTCTCGCGCGTCGCAGGACGATCGCCGCGCGTGGCGGCGTGGTTCAACAGCAGACGGGGAAACGTATCGAGCGGGCCCGAGCTTTGCCCCGATTGGGTTGCGGTCATGCGTTTTCTCCTCCAGCACTTGCGGTACGGACTCGCTTTTGGCGCGAATTATCCGTTGTAGCGTTCGAGTCTAAGGCATTCTGCCGCCTATAATTGTCGCGTGCCTGACAATTATAGGAAATCTCCTGTCTCGCTTGAAGACATGCTGCGCCGCACAAGCTGGGCGCAAACCTTGTCCGTCGAAGATTTTGCGCGTGCGCTGGAAGGCACGGTGGAACGCGAGGTCCCGACCGGCAGCTATGTCTGCCACAAGGGCGAGCCGGTCGACCACTGGCACGGCATCATCGAAGGCCTGGTCAAGATGTCCAGCGACTGGGCCACGGGCAAGACCGCCAGCTTCACCGGCATCGCCGCCGGCGGCTGGTTCGGCGAAGGCTCGATGTTGAAACCCGAGCCGCGCCGTTACGACGTGGTGGCCCTGCGCGACAGCCGGGTGGCCTGTGTTCGGCGCGAAACCTTCCACTGGCTGCTGGACAACAGCATCGCCTTCAACCGTTTCGTCATCAACCAGATCAACGAGCGCCTCGGGCTCTTTATCGGCCTTCTCGAATCGGAGCGGTTGCTGGACATCGATGCGCGCGTCGCCCACACCCTCGCCGCGCTGTTTCATCCCGTGCTGCAACCCGGCATCGGCTCCCGCATCGCCATCTCCCAGGGGGAAATCGGCTACCTCGCGGGCGTCTCCCGCCAGCGGGTGAATCGCGCCTTGCGCACGCTGGAAGAAGCCGGCCTGCTTGCCACCGAATACGGCAGCATCACCGTGCGCAACCTGGATGGTCTGCGCCGCTTCGGCGGGTAAGTCCCGCCGGAGGACGTGGTCCGCGCTTCCGGAACGCACAAAGAATCGGCGCCGGGCCGCGTCGCCGTAGCGCCAGCGCCGACTTTCCGGCCCGGGGCAATCAGTAGGTATAGAAGCCGCGGCCGGTCTTGCGCCCCAGATAGCCCGCGGCAACCATCTCCTTCAAAAGCGGCGCCGGACGGTACTTGGAATCGTTGAAGCCCTCGTAGAACACATTCATCACCGCCAGCATGGTATCGAGGCCGATCATGTCGGCCAGCGCCAGCGGGCCTATCGGCTGGTTGCAGCCCAGCTTCATGCCGGCATCGATCTCCTCGGCCGACGCCAGCCCTTCCGAGTAGACGAAGATCGCCTCGTTGATCATCGGGCACAGAATGCGGTTCACGACGAAGCCGGGATTGTTCTTTACCGTGATCGGCGTCTTGCCCAACGCCTTCGCCAGGGCCTCGACTTCCGCATGCGTAGCGTCCGAGGTCTGCAGGCCGCGGATCAGTTCCACCAGCGCCATCAGCGGCACCGGGTTGAAGAAGTGCATGCCGATGAACCTGTCGGCGCGGCCGGTCGCCGCCGCGAGCTGGGTGATGGAAATCGACGAGGTATTGCTGGCGATGATGGTGTCGACGCCGATCGCGGCTTCGACCTCCTTGAGGATCTTCAGCTTGAGGCCGAGGTTCTCGGTCGCCGCCTCGATCACGATGTCGACGCCATTCATGTCGGCCATTTGCGTCGTCGGCTTGATGCGCGCCATCGCCGCCGCCTTCTGCTCGGCCGTCATCTTCTCCTTCTTGACCAGGCGATCAAGGCTGGCGGAAACCGTGGCGACACCCTTCTGCACCGCCACCTCGTTGATGTCCAGCATGACCGCGTCGATGCCCGCCACCGCGCAAGCCTGCGCGATGCCGTTGCCCATGGTGCCTGCGCCGATGATGCCTACGGTTTTGATTGCCATTGCCTGCTCCTTTGGAAAAATGTGATCGATGGCCATGATTTTATCCTGCCGCGACGCCCCTGCGGCAGCATGGGAACCGGCTTCATTCGCGGCTGCGGGCGGCCTCAGTGCACTGCCTTAAGCACGGGGCTCTGCCGCCGCCTGATGTTGATGACCTCGATGCGGCTACCAAGCATGACGACGCTCCCGGAATGGCGATCGTTGCCGGTATCGCTATACTCGAAACCATAGACGCGCCGGATGCGCATCACCCCGTCGCCGTCGCGGGCCAGTCGCAGCCGCACGATGGCGACAGTGTCGTCGAGCAGCAGCAGGTCCTCTGCGGTGCAGGCGGACCGCGCGGCCGCTACCGCCGCCTCTCGCGCGCTGAGGCTGTCGAACCACAACCAGCCGGTGCCGGCCAGCAACAGCAGGCCGAGAAGTTCAAGCAAGTCCATGGCCGAAGCCTACCTCAAATCGTAATCCTGCCCTTCCCGTTTCCCATCCTCTTATCGACCTGATCCGGCGTCACAATTCATCCAGGTGCCGGCGCAAATCGTCCGCCCGGTCGCGCAGCGCAGCAACGGCCTGCGGATCAAACCTGGCCAGCTGCCGATAGGGCATGGCAAGTCGCGGGTTGCCTGCCAGACGGTCGGCATGGCGCAGATGGAAGTCCCAGTACAGGGCATTGAAGGGGCAGGCGTTCTCGCCGCTGCGGGCCTTGCGATCGTAGTGACAGCCCTTGCAGTAGTCGCTCATGCGATCGATGTAGGCCGCGCTGGAGACATAGGGCTTGGTCGCCAGCAGGCCGCCATCGGCGAATTGGCTCATGCCCAGGGTATTGGGTAGCTCGACCCATTCGAAGGCGTCGATATACACGCCCAGATACCAGCGATGCACCGCGGCCGGATCAAGCCCGGCCAGCAGGGCAAAGTTGCCGATCACCATCAGGCGCTGAATGTGATGCGCGTAGGCCTGATCCAGGGATTGGCCGATCGCCAGCGCCAGGCAGCGCATGCGTGTATTGCCGTTCCAGAACCATTGCGGCAGCGGCGCGGTGTGGCCGAATGTGTTGTGCTCGACATAGTCCGGCATCCAGGCCCAATACACTCCGCGCACATACTCGCGCCAGCCCAGAATCTGGCGGATGAATCCCTCGGCAGCGGCAAGGCCGACATGCCCGTCGCGCCAGGCCTGCTCTGCAGCCTGAACGACTTCATGGGGTGTCAGCATCTTGGTGTTCAGCGCAAACGAAATCAGGGAGTGGAACAGCCGTCCGTCGTGCCGGCTCATGGCATCCTGAAAATCGCCGAAGTGAGGCAGCCCTTCGGTGATGAAATGATCGAGTTGCCGCAAGGCCTCGCGGCGGCTGAGCGGCCAGGGGTAATCACTCGCGTGTGGCTGGCCGAAGCTGGCAACGCCGGCTGCTTCGATGACGCGCCAGAGCGCAGAATGATCATGGCGCAGGCGGATATCGGCAGGAACCGGCGGCGACCCCGGCCAGCACTTGCGGTTTTCGCTGTCGAAATTCCAGCGGCCTCCGGCCGGCTTGCCGGCGACATCGACCAGAACCCCGTGCTTGACCCGCATGCGGCGATAGAACTGCTCCATGAGCCACTTCGGGCGGCCGCCGAACAGCGTGGCCGCCTCGTCACGGGCTGTGTAGAAATGCTCGCTGCCGACGCAGCGACAGGGCAACGCCAAGGTCTTGCCATAGGCGGCGAGCTGGCGGTCGAGGCGCCATTCGTCAGGTTCCTGGTACTCGAGGGCCCGCGCCTCATGGCGTTCGATCAGGCGGTCAAGGTTGGCCGGCAGCGCTTGCCGGTTTTCCGGATCGTCGATCCGCAGATAATCGACGCGATGGCCGGCGCGCCTCAACTGCTCGGCGAAATCGCGCATGGCGGCAAAGATGCCGAGGATTTTCTGCGCGTGGTGCAAGACGTAATCCGTCTCCTGGCGGACTTCCATCAGGGCATAGACCACCTCCGCATCCACCCGGTCGAACCAGGAGTGACCGGGGTTGAGCTGATCGCCGAGGATCAGGCGCAGGGTCGTCATGTCCGGCCTCGCAAGGAGTTCGAGCGGGGCGCTATTGTCGAACCCGGATCAAGGCTGCTTGCCTTTGATCTCCTGCAGGATTTCGTTCCGGCGCAGGAAAGGCAGCGTCCACGGCGGGTTATAGCGGGCGAGTTGCGGCTTGCCGACGGTTTCGATCGACTGCGCCTTGAGCCAGTCGAGAAGCTCGTCGGTTTTTTCCTGTACCGCGTTTTCACCGTTGAAGCCGGTGTAGGTCAGCGCGGCATAGGTCCTGGCGGGGATCTCGCGCAGTGTGACCTGCGGATCGAGCGGTTTGGGCAGGGTGGCCATGGTGTACTGGCTGGGCATGACGAAATGGATGCGCCAGCGTTGGGCGCCGGCCATGCGCTTGCCATCCTCGCCTTGCGGCTCGATGCTGACCGGGGCGGTCATGGCAATCTTCTCGGACTTGCCTTGCGGTTCGGCAACCACGGGTGCCGTCATCGCGATGCGCGCGTTGTCGCCGAAAATGTAGCTGGCGATGCGTCGGAAGCCCTGGCTGGTGGCGCTGTCCATGTCGCCATCGACCACGGTTTCGGCAACGATGAGTGGCGCGTAAAGGCGGATTTCGACATTGTCCTCCTTGCGCAGGGATTCGAATTTGGGTTCTTCAGTCGCCATCAGGCTACCCGTCCATAGCAGGCCAACAAGCAGGGTGGTGAGTCTAGTCTGGAGTTTCATCGGTTTTCCTTGCGCACGGCGCTGGTTACGGAGATTTCAGGCAAGCTGGCCGGCCAGATGCCTTTGTTGATGGCCTTGCCCTGTTCGAAGATCAGCCAGCTTTGCCCGCCGTAGTGGGGCAGGCCGCGCTGCAGCGCATTCAGCGCCGCGGCATCCTGGGCGGAGACGACGGCAAGCTGGAAGGGTGTTCCCGCCACGGTCCACACCTGGGCACTGCCTTGCCCGGCCAGGCTGGCCGGACGGGCGGGCAGGCCGGCGCCGGCCAGCGCTTGATCGATTTCGGCATGGGTACCGGCGACCAGGACGGGGGTCTTGCCGCTCAGGGCGGTGCCGAGTTGGGCGGGGGCAAGCAGCTTGGGTTTCACCTCGAAAAATCGCGCGGCGAGCTGGCTGACCGCAAGGTTTGCCTCGGGCGCGCGGGCGGCATTGACCAGTTGCGGCGCGCCGGCGGCCATCCACTGGCGCAGGATCGGCGGCAACTGACCGGCATCGAGGCGACGCCAGACGCGCATCTCGGGGTCGAGCCGCACTGTCTGCGGCGCAACGGCCAGCTTGATCGAGGCGGTATTGCGCCCGGCGTCGAGATCCACCCAATGCGTCTGGCGCCGGCCGGCCGCGATGATTTCAAGCGGCAGGCGCAATGGCAAGTCGGCATCCTGCTTGTTGAAGCGGATATCCAGTTGATGCTGCGTGCCGCTTGGCCTGATCTCGGCTCGGGCAATCGATACATCGGGCAGGGCTTGCCGGTCGAGCCAGGCGGCGAAAAAGGCGCCAAGCTTTTCGCCCGAGGCGCTTTCGAAAGCGGCCTGCAGGTCGTCCCAGCCGGCGACCTTGAAGCGCTGTGCGGCCCAGAAATTTCGAATGCCCTGCTCGAAGGCCTTGCTGCCCAGGCGATCGCGCAGCATGACGAACAACATCGCCGATTTGCCATAGCCGACCGTGGCTCCCGCGGCGTTGGCGCGTGAGCGGAAGTCGCGCAGCGAGCCGGATTTCTCCCCGGCGAAAACGGCGGCATCACGCAGCCAGGCGAGGCGCATTTCGCCGGCGGCGGCGGCCGATTCGTCTTCCTTGTAGGCGTAGTCGGCCATGAAGGTGGTGAGGCCTTCCGACCAGTTGCCGCGCTCGTAATCGACATAGACACCATTGCCCCACCAGTTGTGCAGGATCTCATGCCCGAGCGAGGTCTTGCGAATGAAAGGCAGACGCAATACGTCGGCACCGAGGTAGGTCAGCGTCGGCATGCCGAAGCCGGTGGGCAGCGGGCTGGCGACGATGGAAAATTCGCTGTAGGGATAGGCGCCGATTTCCCTGCTGTAACGTTCGATGTAGGCCTGCGAGTCGTCGAGATAGGCTTGCGCCAGGCCGGGCGTGGCATCGAGGTCGGCCGGGAAGAAGGTGCGCAGGAACAGCGGCGATTGACCGCCACGCGCCACGGTTTTTTCGCGCACGACCCAGGGCCCGGCCATGAGGTCGATGCCATCGACCGGCTGGGTGAATTCGAAGCTCGCCCGGTAGCTTTCTCCCGCACCTGCCGGCACGGTTTCGGCAACGCGTCTGCCGGCCACCACGGCGCGTTGTCCGGCAGGCACGGCGAGGTTGACGCGGTAGGAGAAGAGCTCCGCCGGGCGCGGATACCAGCTGCTTCCCGCTGACAGGAAACTGCCCTCGGGCGAAGCCATGGGCGGCATGCCGCCGAGCACGCTGCGGTGGTCGCGGTCGCGCTCGAGGAGCGGCAGGCGGCCTTCGTAGCGGATGGCGAGTTTTTGCCCAGCCTGCGCCAGGCGGATGCTCCATTGCCGGAACCCGGTGGGGCCGCTGCTTTGCTCGACGCTGGCGGTTTGCCCTCCGGCCCGGGCACCGGTAACGCGCAGGGATTCATGGAGCAGAAAGCGGAAGCTGGGTGACCTGACCAGCAATTCGGCTTCGGCCTTGAATTGCCGTGTTTGTGGATCGAGTGAAACGTCGAGCAGCAGGTCGGGCGCAGGCGCGGCGTGGGCGCCGGCAGCAAAAAACAACAGGCCGAGCAGAGACCTGGCGGCATGACGGAAACGGGCGAGGGTCATGGCTGCGCCGGGAAGCGGACCACCAGTTCGATCTGACTGTCACCGCGTGCAATGCGCAACGGCAGCCAGGTGCCGGGCGGCTGGCGGCGGATGGTTGCCACCGCATCGCCACTGCCGCCGGCCGGGCGACCGGCGATTTCGATGATCCGATCGCCGACGCGAAGCCCGGTTTTCTCAGCCAGGCTGCCGGCGGTCACGGCGCCGATTTTCAGACCCTGCGCCGTGTCCTCCAGCGCGATGCCGAGGCGTGGCGGTTCGCTCGGCACCACGGGCTTCTCGGGCAAAGTGAAAACGGCGGTGGCGAAGCCCGCCTCGAGTCGGCGGCAATCGTCGTCCAGCGACACCGGCAACAGGCTGGCGACTTGGCTTACCCCCAGATCACCGAGCTGGTGCGGCACGCCATGGCCATGGCGAATATGCCCGCTGCCCATGATGCCGACGACCAACGGCGGATTTTTTTGGCCATCCCGGTTGATCGCCTGACTCAAGCCCTCGGCCATCGCGCGGTCCCAGGTCAGCTGGCTGTCGACAAAGCCTTTCAAGCCGGCGTCGGGCGTGGTCGCTTCCTTGGCGACATGGGCGCTCGACGCGGTTTCGTGCATTTCGTAGATCTCACGCAAGTAGTCGAGGTAAGCGGGGAGTGCCGGCGCGGGCCGGCCTACGCCTTCCCGGGCGGCTTCGGGTACGTTCTCCCAACCCTTGTCGGCGACCATGCGTGTCAGCGTCGATTCCACATTGATCGCCCGCATGGGGATCTTGTTGATCCGCGCAAATTCGAACAAGGGCATGTACATCGGCGCGGGAAAATTCCACACCTTGTCCCACTCGGTCTGTTTCAGGAAGTCTTTGGCGCTCAGCGACCCGGCTACCCACTGGTCGAGCACAGGCTGGACCCGGCGCGGGAACATCTCGAAACCGATCACCATGTCCGGGCGTTGCGCGTGCAGGGCCGAGAGCATTTGCAACTGCCAGCGATGATGATCTTCGTTGTCGTGCTGTTCACCCAGCAGGACCACATCCTGCCTGGCCGCATTGATAATTATGTCCTGGACAACTACAGGCGTTGGCGGCATCGTGCTCACCGTCAGCCAATTGCCTCCGGCCTTGCAATAGGCCGGTGTCGGTGGCTCCGCAAGATATTTCCCAGCAGCCAGGGCAGCCACCGCCACCCCGGCGCTGACCAGCAAGCCACTGATGTAAAAGGTTTTCAAGGTCAATTTCAGCATGTGATGGACTTCCAGCGGTGCAACAACAGAAATTTCCAGAGTTTTTGTCCTGGACAAACTAAGAGATTGTGCCTATCATATCCGAAGTCAAGCCTTTTCCAAACCTTTTCCGAATTCCATGCCAATGCGTCTTCCCGACTTCATCCTGATTGCCAGACCATGCCCACGATATTGATCACCGGCGCCAGCGGCGGCCTCGGCCGTGCCCTTGCCCGGCGCCTCGAAGCCGACGGCTTCGACCTCGTCCTTGCCGGCCGCGATGCCGACCGCCTGCAAGCCGCCCATGCCGATCGTGACGGTCGTCATCCTTTCGTGGTGGGCGACTGCACCACGTCCGCGGGGGCGCAGGAGATCATTGAAAAGTCGGCGCTGGCGGGACGGCGCCTCGACGGCCTGGCCCATTGCGTGGGCAATATCCGCCTAGGCGCATTGCACCGCATGCGCGACGCGGATTTCTCCGAATGCCTGGAGGCGAACCTGATCAGCGCCTTCCATACGCTGGCGGCCTTTGTCGGGCTCCTGAAGGCAGACAAGCGGCCCGGTGCCGCGGTGCTCGTATCGTCCGCCGCAGCGCGCATCGGCACGCCGAACCACGAGGCGGTTGCAGCCGCCAAGGCGGGCGTCGAGGGGCTGGCCCGTGCGGCGGCGGCGACCTATGCCGCGAGCGGCATCCGGATCAATGTCGTGGCGCCCGGCATCATGGAAACGCCGGCCTCGGCCGGCATTCTGAGCGGCGATATGGCGCGGGAAGCCGCCGCGCGCCAATACCCCCTGCCGGGCATAGGCAGCGCCGACGAACTCGCCGGCTTGATGGCCTGGCTGCTCTCCCCCGCCGCGATGCGCGTCACGGGGCAGGTCTGGTCCCTGGACGGCGGCTTCTCGACCATCCGCCCCCTGGTGAAATGATGACCGCCGCCCTCCCCCGACGCGTGGCGTGGCTGGGATACGGCGGCTTGCTGCCGTTCATCGCGACGACCGCGGGCAGCGCAGCAGGTAGCCACCACGATCCGCTCTGGCTCGATATCCAGCATGCCTACGGCGCCGTGATCCTGAGCTTCGTCGGCGCCTTGCACTGGGGAGTGGCCATGCTGGCGCGGGACCTCGACGACGCGCAACGCGACGCTCGCTACCTGTGGAGCGTTATGCCGGCGCTGATCGCGTGGCCGGCGCTGCTGCTGACGGGCTGGACAGCCAGCATCTTGCTGGTCGTCGGTTTCCTGCTCCATTACTGGCAGGACCGGCGCCTCGTGCGGCACTGTGCCCTGCCCGCCTGGTACCTGCCGCTGCGTGGCCGGCTCACCGGCATCGCCTGCGTGTGCATGATCGTCAGCCCGGCACTGAGTCATTGAGGGGATACCGATGAAACTCTTCAACCGCCTGCCCGGTTTCAACCCCGCCCCGCCAGGGCTGGAGCGCAGGGTACTGCGGGCTTTGCCCACCGCACTCTGGGCGGGCACCCTGCTGCTTTGCCTGCCCTCCCTGGCCGTCCGTGTCTGGGCCTGGCTCACCGGCCTCTCCGCCGACACGCCGCCCTTGATGATGATCGACATCTATGTCGCGAGCGTCATCATCCTGCACTGGACCGTACTGTTCACCGTCGCGATCGCCGCCTTCATCGTGATGGTCATGAAAGGCCCCGCCTATGTCGCCGATGCCTATCCCCTTATCGAGAGCGATACGCCGCGATGCAAATGATGACCATCTTTTTCGACGGCGCCTGTCCGCTGTGTTCGGCGGAAATCCACATGCTCGCGGCACGCAACCGACGCCAACTCCTGAAGTTTGTCGATCTCAGCGGGCCGGGAACCGAACTGCCCTGCAACATCGTCTGCGCCCGGGCCATGGACAACATCCACGCCGTGCTCGACGACGGCAGCACCCTGGTCGGCGTTCCCGTATTCGCCGAAGCCTATCGTCGCGCCGATCTGCCACTTCTCGCCTGGTTGTTTTCGCGGCCGTGGCTGCGCTGGCTGTTGGAACCGGCCTACGCCCTGTTTGCCCGTCACCGGGGAAGAATATCCGCCGTGCTCGGGCCACCGCTGTTGCGTTTCGCCCAGTACGCCTGGCGACAGCCAATTCATTCGCGCGAAGGAAATGAGGTGAAAACAATGGCACCGAATTCCGGGACGGCAGTGGGGCGCAGACCAGCGGTCGCCCGAAGTATTGACTCCTGCGGCACGTGGGGGCGGTCATGAATGCGCCGGCATCCGCAAGCTCGGCGGTACCCAGCGGCCGCTGGGAGCGGCTGGCGCGGCTCGGCGGCCTCGCCGGCAGTGTCGCCGGGGGCATGCTCGCCGAAGGCGCGCGGCAGTTCGCCCAGGGCCAGCGTCCCCGATTCAGCGACCTGCTGCTGACACCCACCAACGTCCAGCGCGTCGCCGACCAGTTGTCCCGGATGCGCGGTGCGGCGATGAAGCTCGGACAACTGCTGTCGATGGATGCCGGCGATCTGCTGTCGCCGGAGCTTGCCGCGATCTTCGCCCGCTTGCGCGCCGACGCCACGCCCATGCCGATGAGCCAGGTGGTCGCCGTACTGGGCGCGAACTGGGGCGCCGGCTGGGAACGTAACTTCGAGCGCTTTTCGTTCACGCCGGCCGCGGCAGCCTCGATCGGCCAGGTTCATCTGGCGCAAACCCGGGACGGACGGCATCTTGCGATCAAGGTCCAGTACCCCGGCGTGCGCCGCAGCATCGACAGCGACGTCGACAACGTCGCCACCCTGCTGCGGCTGTCGGGCCTGTTGCCCGGCGGCCTGGACATCGAACCGCTGCTGCAGGAGGCCAAGGGCCAGTTGCATGCGGAAGCCGATTACCTGCAGGAGGCCGACTACCTTCGCCGTTACGGGACACTGCTTGCCGGCGTCGGCGAATTCCTCCTGCCGGAGGTTCACGCCGAGCTGACGACCGGCAGCGTCCTGGCGATGTCCCGCGTCGACGGCGTCCCGGTCGAATCCCTGGGCAGTGCTGCGCAAGCCGAACGCGATCGGGTCGCCCGGCTGCTGATGGTGCTGCTGTTTCGCGAGCTCTTCGAATTCCGCCTGGTCCAGACCGATCCGAATTTCGCCAATTACCGCTACGACACGGCGAGCCGGCGACTGATCCTGCTTGACTTCGGCGCCACCCGGCCCTACCGGGAAGCAACGGCGGACGCCTATCGCCGCCTCATGAGTGCCGCCGTCGCCGGCGACCGTCCGGCGATGAGCGCAGCCAGCGTGGACATCGGCTACTTTCAGGCGGGCATCCCGGATCACCAGCGCGAAAATGTGCTCAAGCTGTTCGCGCTCGCCTGCGAACCCCTGCGCCATGACGGCGAGTACGACTTCGGCCGCTCCGATCTCGCCGCGCGCATCCGTGATGCCGGGATGGCCTTGAGCACGGAGCGCAACCTGTGGCACACCCCGCCGGCCGATGCCATCTTCCTGCACCGCAAGATTGCCGGTCTCTTCCTGCTCGCGGCCCGGCTCAAGGCAAGGGTGAATGTGCGGAAGCTGGGGCAGGCTGCTGGCCTGGTACCCGAACTAGGATCCGACGCTCCATTCGATGACCTTCTGGAAACGTGACACCAGCAGGTAGGACTTGATCTTCACCCGAATGATGGCGCAGCCGGGAGAGGCGGCAAAGTCGGCCAGGTAGGGGTGGCGGGCAAGGAAGCGTTCGAGCAGCGGAACGCCTTCAGTCGGGTCGATTTCCCGGGCTTCCCCGACAGCGGTCACAGCCACCGATTCCTGCGTGTCCGAGCCCTTGTTCTCGCGATCGTCGATGAGCAGTGCGACACGCGGGTTCGCCTCGAGATTGCAGAATTTGCGCGTCGCTCGATCGGTCAGGACGACGATATGCCGCAGGTCTTCGCTCGCGGCGAATGCCATCAGGCTGGCGAAGGGCTGCCCGTGCTCATCGGTCGCCAGCACCGCGAAACGCTGAGTGATAAACAGATCCCGCAGGACCGGCCGAACTTTCGCTTCAGGGCTCATCTTGGCCAAGCCAGAATAAGGAAAGCGATAGGCTACACCCTCGAGACGGAAAGGCCGGCCGCAGCCTTGTTCGCAGTGCCGGGTAATGACGGTACGAAGCCGGGTTCTCAAAGAGTCTCCGGCTGCTGCATGAGTTGAAGTCCAGGCGGGCGAAAGCGATGGCG
>CAZGQB010000033.1:0-13184 GCA_964527055.1 uncultured Sulfuritalea sp. | reverse complement strand
CTGCGAGGGTGCGCTCGCACCCTCGCAGGCGGACAGCGAGCGGCTGACTTCGTAGGAAAAATCGACGTGACCCGGAGTATCGATCAGGTTGAGGTTGTAGGTCCTGCCGTCGCGGGCAACATAGGAGAGCGCCGCGGTCTGGGCCTTTATGGTGATTCCACGTTCGCGCTCTATATCCATGGAATCAAGTACTTGCGCTTCCATTTCGCGGTCCGAGAGGCCACCGCAGCGATGAATGATGCGATCGGCCAGGGTCGATTTGCCATGGTCGATGTGGGCGATGATGGAGAAGTTGCGGATGTGATCCATGGGGGCAAGAAAAAAGGCGCTCATTCAAGCTGTTGAGCGCCTTAGAGCCTGAAACGCAAGGGCGCGATTTTAGCCGAAAACGAAGTTTCAGTGCAGACTACCGCCTGCAAAGCAGGGGTTATGTCGGAACTAAACTTTGTTTAAATACTCACGCACTTTCGCCGTGTCGAGAAAGTAGTGGCAAAGTTCGCGGCCGTCGGCATCCTCCAGCACCGGGACCAGTTCGTCATACATTGCTTCAAGCCTCGGGTCGGCATCGACATCCAGCACGTCGATGGCGAACGGCCTCACGCCGGGCTGGCCGCGCAATGCTTCCAGTGCGGCGAGCATGTCGTGGCACAGATGGCAGTAGTTGCGGCTGTAAAGGCGCAGCCGCGGCCGGCCATCGGGAATGTCACTTATCTGACGACCCCTTGATGGTGACGAAGGTCTGCGAATCCCCGCGCTTGACCAGCAAGGTCATCGATGCGTCCTTGTCGAGGCCCTTCAGGATGTCATTGAACTGGGACAGCGACTTGATATCCATCTGGGTGCCCTTGACGATTGCCGACAGGATGATGTCGCCGGCCCTCACGTCGCTGCGCGAGCCGCCGTTCCTGACATCTTCGACGATCAAGCCGTGCTGGATGTCCAGCGCCTTCTTCTGCTCGGCAGTCGGCACGGCCAGCACCAGCCCGAGCCGGTTGGCGGCCTGCGGCTCGGCCGGCTTGCTGCCGCGACCTGCAACCTGCTTCTTGTCCTCGTCGTCGGGAATTTCGCCGACAGTGACCGAGAAATCCCGCGTGGCACCCTTGCGCCAGACCTGCACTACGGATTTGGTGCCGGGCCGGGTGGCTCCAACCATGCGCGGCAGGTCGATGGACTCGTTCACCGCCTTGCCGTCGAACTTGAGGATGATGTCGCCGACTTCGATGCCGGCCTTGTCCGCCGCCGAGCCTTTTTCGACCGATGCCACCAGCGCGCCCTGCGGCTTGCCGAGGTTGAAGGACTCCGCCAGTTCCTTGCTGACTTCCTGGATGCCGACGCCGAGGCGACCGCGACTGACTTTGCCTTTCGCCTTCAACTGACCCTGGATGTCGTTCGCCAGATCGATCGGGATCGCGAAGGACAGGCCCATCGAGCCGCCGGATCGGGAAAATATCTGCGAATTGATGCCGATCACCTCGCCCCTCATGTTGAACAGCGGTCCGCCCGAATTTCCCGGGTTGATCGCGACGTCGGTCTGGATGAAGGGCACGTAATTCTCGTGCGCCAGCGAACGTCCGGTGGCACTGACGATCCCGGCCGTCACGGTGTTCTCGAAGCCGAAGGGGGAGCCGATCGCCACCACCCATTCGCCGACCTTGAGTTTGCTCGAATCACCCAGCCTTGCCACCGGCAGGTTCCTGGCTTCGATCTTGATCAGGGCGACGTCGGTACGCTTGTCGCTGCCCAGCACCTTGGCCTTGAACTCGCGCTTGTCGGAGAGCTTGACCAGCACCTCGTCGGCCCCGTCGACCACGTGCGCATTGGTCAGGATGTGGCCGTCGGAACTGACGATGAAGCCGGAGCCGAGCGAGCGGTTCTTGAACTCCTGCGGCATGCCGGGCTGGTTGGGAATGTGGGGGAAGAAGCGCCGCAGCAATTCCTGCGCGGCATCGTCCCCGTCGAACGGGAACTGCGGGACGCCGCGACGGCCCTTGATGACCTGGGTGGTGCTGATATTGACCACGGTGGGGCCCTGCTTCTCGACCAGTTCCACGAAGTCCGGCAGATCGCGTGCCTGGGTTTGCAGGGGCGCCATCGACCAAAAGGCCAGCGCGACGGAGATTAGGAATTTTTTCACGATTGCTCCTTGATGCGTATTTTCAGAGACTCGATCTGCAACGAAAACAAACTGGCGTCACCGCGCGCGCGCAGCTCACTGCGCCGCAGCAGCAGCAGGCCGCAGCCGATGCCGGCCAATGTCCCGATCACGCCACCGGGATCGCCTGCGGCGAATTGCCCGATCGCGGCGGCGCCGATGGCCAGCAGCAGCGGCCGCACATACGACAGCAGCGAAGCCCGCCACACCGTGCCGTCCGCCACGGTCAACTGAACATGGTCGCCGACGCGGGCGCCGATGCGGTTCTCCAGCAGGTAACGACGCGGCCCGGAGCCGCGACCGAGCAATCCGGTCTGGCAGGCATCCACGGTCTTGCAATTCCCACAACTTGGGGCACGTTCAGGAACTTCAACCCATACTTCGTGGCCCTCGACGGACACCACCGTGGCTTCGCAGCGGCTCATTTGCGCTTCCGCTCCACGCCTTCGCCGAGACGCCTGACGGCGATCGCCGGTACCTCGCCCATGACCACGACACGGTGCTGGTCCACGTGGCGTCGAAAGACGTTCACCGGGCCGAGGGTGGACGTCGTCTCCGACTCACCGGCCACACCACCCGGCTCGATGAATACGGAAATGGAGGCCAACCCGTCCGAAAACACCGCGTGCAGGCTCTCGGTGCCTGCCTCGCCTGCTTGCCGCTTCATCGTGGACACCTTGCGAAATCCGGGCAACTGCGTGCGGAAGGTCCACCCCATGTCGTCCGATCGCATTTCGGTGGTACGCACGTGATGTACGCGCACCTTGTCCCGATCGAAGCCGGGTTTCAGGGCAACATGATCCGGCGGTCCGCCGATCCTGACATGGGTGAAGGCAAAGGATTCCAGCGCTTCGCCTTCTGCGCCAAGAAGCGTGGCCTTGAGCAGCAAGCCACTGGCGGTGTCCATCCAGAATTCGTACCCGTAGCGCCATTCGTCGCGCGGCTTGAGCAGGACGGCGCGACTATTTACACCGGCAACCCGCCCGGTGGCGCCGCCTTGAATTGCATAATGTTCCGGCAAACTGCCCAGACCGGCGGGCAGCAGGCTCGGAAAGCCGCGCTGGCTCGAGCGGCCCTCGATGATCAGGAGCCTTTCTTCCGGGAGAAAGCACTTGACCTCGCTGCCGATGCGCAAGACCTCGCGCGGACTGCCGTCAAGGGCCTCGATGCGTTCGATTTCCACTCCGTCGGTGACCGCATGGGCGATGCGCGAGGTATCCACCCGATCACCGCTGCGATAGACAAAAACGCCGCTGTAGGTCAACTGACGGGAACCCTGCGCAATGCGTTGCAGCAGCGCCAGACCCTCGTCGGCGAGGACGGCGCCGGGCGACAGCAGAATCGCTGACAGCAGCAGCAGGGAAACGCGCACGGGCATCACCGGCCGTCGCGGTTGGCCGCCACGGTACGAATGTTGCGCGCGGCACCGCCGATAAGGCCACCGGGCGCATGCGCCTGATGCGCCACCAGGTACTCCTGGAGCCGCGGCGTCGATTGCGTTTGGGCTACCGCCGGCCCCGGTCTGGCGACGGCGAGCCCGCCCGCCGCCGTGGGCGGAAGGCTGCCATCGGGAGTCAACGCCAGCCAGGCGACGACCGCAACGCCAGCGGCCGATGCGGCCAGCGCGAGCAGCGGTCGCTGCCATGGGGCTCGCCGGGAAACCGGCGCCATCACCGTGGGTTCCGTGCCCAGTGCCGACATGACGCGCGCCGTGACATCGAGGTCGAGCCCGCGTTCACCGCGCAATGCGGCGCCGATCAGGTGGCCGTCGCGCCACTCGGTGCGCAGATCTTCACTGCGGCGCAAAGCCTGCAGTGTTTCGACTACCTCGTGCCGTTCGAGTTCGCCATCCATCAGGGCAGAAATCCGTGTCTTCATGTCGTCACCACCTCTTGTCGGGGGCCGCATCGAGCAGGGGCCTCAATCGTTCCGAAATCGCATCGCGCGCGCGGAAAATCCGCGAACGGACGGTGCCAATCGGGCAGTCCATGACCTGTGCAATTTCCTCATACGACAAACCATCAATCTCACGCAGCATGATCGCCGTGCGCAAGTCCTCGGGCAGGGCCTCCATCGCCGCGTTCACCGTCTCGCCGATCTGCCGGGTCATCATCAGGCGCTCCGGCGTATCGTTGTCGCGCAAGGATTCGGCGTCATCGTATCCCTCCGCCTCATCGCTATCGACCCCGGTGGTCGCCGACGCCCGCCGGCCGTGGGTAATCAGCCAGTTCTTGGCGGTGTTTACGCCGATCCGGTAGAGCCATGTGTAAAAGGCGCTGCCATTGCGGAAACCCGGCAGGGCCCGGTAGGCACGGATGAAACTGTCCTGAACGATATCCTCCACCTCGGCCGAATCACGCACCATGCGCGAAATGAGACGCCCGAGCTTGCGCTGGTACTTGGAAACGAGCAGGCCGAAAGCCTGCTTGTCACCCGACTGCACCCGCTCGACCAGTATCCGGTCCGCTTCGCGATCTCCCATGGAGTCTTTTGTTTTTTCCCGCCCGTTGAAAATGTGCGGCCATTGATCGGCCGCAAGCGAGTATAACAATCCACTCCGCCCGCATTTCGCATTGTGATGAATCTGCCAAAGCAACCGTTGGCACACTGACCGGGGCCTGTGCAAATAGTTCCATGCCGGTGGCAGTGATATAGTCCCGCCCCATGAATCAGGCCGCCATCCAGCATTTCGACGTCCTCATCATCGGCAGCGGACTGGCCGGCCAGTCTCTGGCGTTGCGCCTTGCGGACAGCCGCCGGGT
Organism: uncultured Sulfuritalea sp.; assembly: GCA_964527055.1. Lineage (GTDB taxonomy): Bacteria > Pseudomonadota > Gammaproteobacteria > Burkholderiales > Rhodocyclaceae > Sulfuritalea. The sequence continues at coordinate 8,270 of CAZGQB010000033.1, read as the reverse complement.
GGCGCTGGTCACCAAAAAAACGCTGGCGGACTCGGCCTCGGCCTGGGCACAGGGCGGGATCGCCGCAGTGCTCGACCCGGCAGATTCGGTCGATGCCCACTGCGACGACACCCTCACCGCCGGCGCCGGACTGTGCGACCCGGCAGCCACCCGCTTCGTCGTCGAGCACGGCCGCGAGGCCATCGAATGGCTGATCGCGCGCGGGGTTCCGTTCACGCCGGACGATTCGGCCCTCGGCTTCCATCTGACGCGCGAAGGCGGCCATGGCCAGCGCCGCATCATCCATGCCGCCGATGCGACGGGTACGGCGGTGCAGCAGACCCTGACCGAACAGGTGAAGAACCACCCCAATATCGCCGTTCTGGAAAAACACATCGCGGTCGACCTGATTACCGCGGCCAAGCTCGGCCTGCCGCGCAACCGCTGCCTCGGCGCCTACGTGCTGGACATCGCCCGCGACCGCGTGCTAACCCTCGGCGCCAGCCATACCGCGCTGGCGACGGGGGGCGCCGGCAAGGTGTACCTGTACACCACCAATCCCGACACGGCCACCGGCGACGGCGTGGCGATCGCATGGCGCGCAGGCTGCCGCGTGGCCAACATGGAGTTCATCCAGTTCCACCCGACCTGCCTCTACCATCCGCACGCCAAGTCCTTCCTGATTTCGGAAGCCTTGCGCGGCGAAGGCGGCCTGTTGCGCCTGCCCGACGGCACGCGCTTCATGCCCGACCACGACAGCCGCGCCGAACTCGCGCCGCGGGACATCGTGGCCCGCGCCATCGACTTCGAAATGAAGCGGCACGGCCTCGACTGCGTATTCCTCGACATGACGCACAAGTCGCCGGAGTTTCTCACGGACCACTTTCCCACGATCCATGCCCGCTGCCTGCAACTGGGCATCGACATCACCCGCGAACCGATACCCGTGGTGCCGGCCGCCCACTACACCTGCGGCGGCGTGGTCACCGACCTGGCGGCGCGTACCGATTTGGCCGGACTCTATGCCATTGGCGAAACGGCCTTTACCGGCCTGCACGGCGCCAACCGCCTGGCGTCGAACTCGCTGCTCGAATGCGTCGTTTTTTCGGCGTCGGCGGCACAGGACATCCTGGCGGCGCCGGTCGACCCCCTGCCCCATCTGCCGCAATGGGACGAAAGTCGCGTGCGCGATGCCGACGAGGAGATCGTCATCTCCCACAACTGGGCGGAACTGCGCCGTTTCATGTGGGACTACGTGGGCATCGTGCGCACCAACAAGCGCCTGGAGCGCGCGCTGCACCGCATCCGCCTGCTGGAAAAGGAAATCGACGAGTACTACGCCAACTACCGGGTCGGCAACGACCTGATCGAGCTGCGCAACCTGGTGCTGACCGCCCACCTGATCGTGAAAAGCGCGCAGCGCCGGCACGAGAGCCGCGGGCTGCATTTCAGCCGCGATTATCCGGATACCCTGCCGCGCGCGCTGGAAACGGTGCTGCACCCGCGCCAGCCTTGACAGGCCGCCGGTTCAGGCCGGGTGAGTCGCTGTCGGGCGCCAGCGCAACCACAAGCGCAACTGGCGGAAATCTTCCTCGGCAAGACTGTCGCCGAGCAGGGTCAAGGCGCGCAAACGACCCTGGCGACGGTACAGCAGCACCACCAGGAAGGACAGCACCAGGGTATGGGGATGCACCACCGCTTCGCTCGCCGTGCCGTCAGCGCCGACTATTTCAATGCTGCCGTCGCCGCCCATGATCACGGAAGCGACCGCCGGAGGACGGCGCACCCGGGCCAGTGACGCCCCGGCCAGCAGCAGCAGAACCACCGTCATCCACGCCGGCAGACTGGCCGCGAGCACCGCGCCGGTCGCGACCAGGTGGGCCAGCGACTGGATCAGCAGCAATCGCCGCGAAGGCTTGAGGGAGAAGGAAAGGGAGGCGACCGGCTTCATCGCCCGGCTGGATCAGATGCGGCGGAAAACCAGCGATCCGTTGGTGCCGCCGAAGCCAAAGTTGTTCTTCAGCGCAACGTCGATCTTCATGGCCCGCGCCGTGTTGGCGCAGTAGTCCAGGTCGCACTCCGGATCCTGGTTGAAGATGTTGATGGTCGGCGGCGATACCTGGTGATGCACGGCGAGCACCGTGAATACCGATTCCAGGCCGCCGGCGCCACCCAGCAGGTGGCCGGTCATCGACTTGGTGGAATTGACCACGGTGCGTTTCGCTGCGTCGAGGCCGAGGGCCAGCTTGATCGCCTCGGTTTCGTTCTTGTCGCCCAGCGGCGTCGAGGTACCGTGGGCATTGACGTAGTCGACCTGGTCGGCATTGACGCCGGCATTCTGCAGCGCGTTGACCATGCTGCGGCGCGGACCGTCGGTATCCGGCGCCGTCATGTGGAAGGCGTCGCCGCTCATGCCGAAGCCGGAAAGCTCGGCATAGATCTTCGCCCCGCGCGCCCTGGCGTGCTCGTATTCCTCGATCACCATGACGCCGGCGCCCTCGCCCATGACGAAACCATCGCGATCCCTGTCCCACGGCCGGGAGGCGGTCGCCGGATCGTCGTTGCGCGTGGACAGGGCCTGGGCCGAGGCGAAGCCGCCGATCGACAGCGGTGACACGGTAGCCTCGGCGCCGCCGCAAACCATCACGTCGGCATCGCCGTACTCGATCATGCGCGCCGACAGACCGATCGCGTGCAAGCCGGTGGTGCAGGCGGTGACCACGGCGATGTTGGGACCCTTGAGGCCGAACATGATCGACAGATTGCCCGAAATCATGTTGCTGATGGTGCCGGGGATGAAGAAGGGCGAAATCTTGCGCGGGCCGCCGGCGAGGAAATCGCTGTGGGTGGCCTCGATCATCGGCAGACCGCCGATGCCCGAGCCGATATTCACGCCGATGCTGTCGGCGTCCGCCTGCGGACCGTCGAGTCCCGCATCGCGCAAGGCCTGGATCCCGGCCGCCATGCCGTAGTGGATGAAGGTATCCATGCGCCGCGCTTCCTTGGCCGAAAGGTAGGCGGTGACGTCGAAGTTCTTCACCTCGCCGGCGATCTGCGCCTTGAAGGCGGCCGGATCGAACCTGGTGATGCGGCCGATGCCGCTCCTGCCGGCCGTGAGGTTTTCCCAGGCTTCGGCTACCGTATTACCGATCGGGGAAACCACTCCCAGCCCGGTCACCACCACACGGCGTCGCGACACGATGAACCCCTGCTTGCCTGAAAGGTACTATTTCTTGAGATTGGCGTTGACGTAGTCGATCGCCTGCTGCACGGTGGTGATCTTCTCGGCATCCTCATCGGGGATTTCGCACTCGAACTCTTCTTCCAGCGCCATGACCAGTTCGACCGTATCGAGCGAGTCGGCACCGAGATCATCCACGAAATTGGACTCGTTCTTGATGTCGGCCTCATTGACGCCCAGTTGCTCGGCGACGATCTTCTTGACGCGTTGTTCGACGTTTTCCATCTTGTAACTCCTTCCCTCGAATGTTCGGGTGGTGAAAAGTTGCGTATTTTAACAGCCGGATGCCCTTGCGGGAATCAGGCCATGTACATGCCGCCATTGACGTTCAGCGTGTTGCCGGTGATATATCCCGCGCTCTTCGAGGCCAGGAAGGCCACCGTCGCTGCAATCTCGTCCGGCTGCCCGAGGCGCCCCAACGGGATCCTGCCGAGCAGGGCATCGCGCTGCGCATCGGGCAGGGCCCGCGTCATGTCGGTATCGATGAAGCCCGGCGCCACGCAATTCACCGTGATGTTGCGGCTGCCGAGTTCCTGCGCCAGCGCCCGGCTCATGCCGGCGACGCCGGCCTTGGCCGCGGCGTAGTTGGCCTGGCCCGGATTGCCGGCCTCGCCGACCACGGAAGTAATGTTGATGATGCGGCCGAAGCGGGCCTTCATCATGCCGCGCATGACCAGCTTGGACAGGCGGAATACCGCCTTGAGATTGGTCTCGATGACCTGATCCCATTCCTCGTCCTTCATGCGCATGGCGAGGTTGTCGCGGGTGATGCCGGCGTTGTTGACCAGCACCGACACCGCACCGAATTTCTTTTCGATTTCGCCGATCAGCGCTTCGCAGGCCGCGGCCTCGGCGACATTCACCATGGCCCCCCAGCCGGCAATCCCTGCCGCATCCAGCGCCTGCTGGATGTCGGCGGCGCCAGCCGCGGAGGTGGCGGTGCCGACCACGGTGGCGCCCTGTGCGCCGAGTTCCAGTGCGATGGCACGGCCGAGGCCGCGCGAGGCACCGGTAACCAGGGCGATCTGTCCCTTCAAATCCGCCATGTCAAGCTCCTTGAACAGTCGCCAATGCCGCATCAGTCGCGGCAAGGTCATGCATCGACGCGCCGGGAAGACTCTCCACGCAGCGCTTGACCAGTCCCGACAGGACCTTGCCAGGGCCACATTCGAAGACGTGGGTCACGCCGGCAGCCTGCATCGCCTGCATGGTCTCGACCCAGCGCACCGGCGCGGCGGCCTGGCGCACCAGGGCGTCACGGATGGCCTCCGGGTCGGCGAGTTGCGCGACATCGACGTTATTGATCACCGGGATGCAAGGGGTGCTCAGCGTCACTCCTGCAAGGTGTGCCTTGAGCGCCTCGGCGGCCGGTTGCATCAGCGCGCAATGGAAAGGCGCCGATACCGGCAGCATCAGGGCGCGCTTGGCCCCCCTGGCCTTGACCAGTTCCGCCGCCCGCTCGACCGCCGCCTTGTGACCGGCGATCACGGTCTGCTTCGGCTCGTTGAAGTTAACCGCCTGCACCACCTGCCCCTGCGCCGCCTCGGCACAGGCAGCAACCACACCTGCCGCATCGAGACCCATGACGGCGGCCATGGCGCCCTCGCCCGCCGGCACCGCGGCTTGCATGGCTTTGGCGCGCAGTTCGACGAGCGGCACGGCATCCTTCAATTCCAGCACGCCGGCAGCTACCAGCGCGGCGTATTCGCCAAGGCTGTGGCCGGCCACCAGCGCGGGCGGCTCACCGCCCTTTTCCAGCCAGAAGCGATAAACGGCGATATCGGCGGTCAGCATCAACGGTTGGGTGTTGACCGTCTGGCTCTGGGCTTCGGCCGGCCCGTCGCATGCCAGTTGCCACAGGTCGCGTCCCAGCGCGGCCGACGCTTCGTCGAAGGTTGCACGGATCACCGGCGAGTCGCCGTAGCCTGCCATCATGCCCAGCGACTGGGAGCCTTGACCGGGATACACGAGTGCAAATTTCATGTCTGTTTTCTCGAGTTCAGAAGCGGAGCAGGGTCGCGCCCCAGGTGAAGCCGCCGCCGACGCCTTCCAGCAGCAGATGCTGACCGCGCTGTATGCGCCCGGAGCGCACCCCTTCGTCCAGCGCCAGCGGAATCGACGCCGCCGAGGTATTGCCGTGATCGGCCACGGTGACAATGCACTTCTCCGCCGGAATATGCAGCCGCTTTGCGGTTGCCTGCAGGATGCGCACATTGGCCTGATGCGGAATCAGCCAGTCCACCTGCGCCGCCGTCATGCCTGCCTCCGCCAATACTTCGTTGGCAACATCCGCCAGAACCTTTACCGCGAACTTGAACACCGCCTGCCCGTCCATGCGCAGGAAGGGATCGCCGGTGGCCACACCCCCGCAGACCTGGCCCGGAACGGAAAGGATGCCGTGGTGGCTGCCGTCGGCGTGAAACGCACTGGCCAGCAAGCCAAGCTCATCGGCAGCTTCCATGACCACGGCACCGGCGCCGTCGCCGAACAGGACGCAGGTGCCGCGGTCCTTCCAGTCGAGGATGCGGGAAAACACCTCGGCGCCGACCACCAGCGCGCACTTGTGCGAGCCGGAGCGGATGAACTTTTCGGCGATGGTCACGGCGTAGACAAAACCGCTGCATACAGCCTGCACGTCGAAGGCCGGGGCACCATTGGTGATGCCCAGCTTGCTTTGCAGCAAGGCTGCCGCACTGGGAAATACGTAGTCGGGGGTCGAGGTCGCGACGATGATCAGATCGACGTCCCCGGGCTGCCGTCCGGCCGCCTGCAGCGCGCGCCGGCTGGCTTCCAGCGCCAGGTCGCTGCTGGTGACGCCGGGCGCCGCCAGATGGCGGTTGCGGATGCCGGTACGCTCGACGATCCACTCGTCCGACGAGTCGAGTCCGTGCGCGGCGATCAGGGCCGCGTTGCTGACCGGTTCGCCGGGCAGGTAGCTGCCGGTACCGCTGATTCGGGTATGGATCATCGCGGTCTCCGTCAATCGCAAAGAGTCGGCGCCGGCATCACGGCGGCCATGCGCGCGGCGATCGCCTCGGGCAGGCGTTGCCGTGCCTCTTCCGCTGCCTTTTCCAGGGCGCAGCGGAACGCCATCTGGTCGGCCGAACCATGGCTCTTGACCACGATGCCCTTGAGCCCGAGCAGGCTGGCGCCGTTGTAGCGGCGCGGATCGAAGCGGCGGCGGAATGACTTGAGGACCGGCATCGCCACCAGGGCCGCCAGCTTGGTGAGCAGGTTGCGCGAAAACTCTTCCTTGAGCGCACCGCCGATCATGTGGGCCAGGCCTTCGGCGGCCTTCAACGTGACATTGCCGACAAATCCGTCGCACACCACCACATCGGCAGTGCCCTTGAAAATGTCATTGCCTTCCACATTGCCGACAAAATTCAGGTCGGTGGCGCGCAGCAACTCGGCGGCGCGCTTGACCGCCTCATTGCCCTTGATCGCCTCCTCGCCTATGTTCAGCAGGCCTACCGTCGGCCGCTCCTTGTGTTCCAGCGCCGAAACCAGCAGGGAGCCCATGATGCCGAACTGCAGCAGGTGCTCGGGACTGCAATCAACATTGGCTCCCAGGTCCAGCACATAGGTGCTGCCGCGTTCCGACGGCAGTACGGAACAAATCGCCGGCCGGTCGATGCCCGGCAGGGTTTTCAGCACGAAGCGCGACACCGCCATCAGGGCGCCGGTATTGCCGGCCGAGACCGCGGCATCGGCGGCACCTTCCTTGACCAGGTCGATGGCGACGCGCATCGACGAGTCCTTCTTGCCGCGCAGCGCGCTGGCCACCGCCTCGTCCATCGCCACCACTTCCGAGGCATGGTGGATAGACAGCCTGTTGCCGAACTCGTTGGCCAGACTTTCAGCTTTGGGACGCAGCGACTCCTCGCGACCGACCAGAATCGCGGCGCAATCGGTGTCCTGACGCAGGAATTCAATGACGGCGGGCAGCGTTACCGACGGACCGTGGTCGCCGCCCATGCAATCCACCGCGAGGGTGATCGACATCGCTTGGGTGATCTTCCGGGACTATGGATGTAAAAACGGCCGGACGCGCCATGCGCATCCGGCCGGTTTCAGCAAGTGGAATTACTCGCCCCTGGCCTTTACCACCTTCTTGCCGCGATACACGCCGGACGGCGAGATGTGGTGGCGCAGGTGAACTTCGCCCGTGGTCGGCTCGACGGCCAGCGGCGGAGCGATCAGGAAATCATGCGCACGATGCATGCCGCGCTTGGAGGGGGACTTCTTGTTCTGTTGTACGGCCATTTTGCTACTCCTTGCGTTTTCAATGCTTCTTCAAAGCGGCCAGCGCCGCGAACGGCGACGGACCATTTTCTGCTGCGCCGCCCGAAGGCGGTTCACACTGCTCGTGCCGGGGCGCGATGGGCAGCGCCAGCAACACTTCTTCCTCAACCAGCGACAGCACCGCCAGTGCCTTTTCGGCTTCTATGGCATCCGCACTGTCATCGGCCAGATCGTCGTCCGGCCACTCCTCCCCCGGCGCCATCAGCTGCAATCGGCTGCTGATGACCAGCGGATACTTCACGCCACCCAGACATCGCTGGCAACACAGCACCGGCTCGCCCGCGATATCCACCTCCAACCACGATTTACCCTTTTCGTCCCGCCAGCCTTCGAGGCGAACCGATAAAAAACCTGTCGTTGCGACCAGAACGTCTGCCAGGCGAGGCAGTTCGTCCAGGCCGATGCTGCGTTCCAGCACGCTGCCGCTGCGCGCAAACTCGAGGCAATCTATGACTGTTCCGGCAATCGACTCGGACACGGACAGGCGCACGCGCGACAAAAGCCGCGGATGATATCATGCTCGACCCTGCCTTTTCAAGCCTGAAACATGCCGCGCCTGCTCGTTCTTGCCTCTACCTCGCCCTTCCGCCACGAACTTCTGGCACGCCTGCAGATCCCTTTCGATACCGTTGCGCCGCAAACCGACGAGTCCGCGCTGCCCGGAGAACCCCCCGTTGCCACCGCCCTGCGCCTGGCCGAGGCCAAGGCCCGCGCCGTCCTGCCACATTTCCCCGATGCCCTGATC
>CAZGQB010000032.1:0-13391 GCA_964527055.1 uncultured Sulfuritalea sp. | reverse complement strand
CGTTGCAGGGGAGCTGCGCAATAAGACCTGCGCAGCCCCCTGAACTTGAACGTTCGGCCTATTCGAGGTTGCCGCAATGACTATTGTCTTTCCGCCTTGGCCACTGTTCTCCGCATTCCTTCTTGCGAGCTTCGTACTTGCCGTCACGCCTGGGCCAGGTGTGCTCTACATCGTTACGCGCAGCCTCGTTCAAGGCCGCCGTTCCGGCTTGGTGTCGGTTGCGGGTGTTGCCCTCGGCAACCTCGGTAACGCCTTTGCCGCTTCAGTTGGACTTGCCGCATTATTCGCGGTTTCGTCCCTTGCTTTCTCCATAGTCAAGTATGTCGGCGCGCTTTACCTTGTGTTCCTTGGCGTGCAAATGCTCCGCTCCTCCCCTGTCGAGAATTCATCCTCCATTTCAACCGGTGCGTCACTTACGCGCGTCTTCCGTGACGGTTTCGTCGTCGCTCTTCTCAATCCAAAAACCACGCTTTTCTTTGCCGCGTTTCTGCCGCAGTTCCTGAGTCCCGACGCTCCGCCCATGTTTCAGAGCATGGCGCTTGGTTCGCTCTTCGTGGCAATCGCCGCTGTAACCGACAGTGCTTACGCATTGGCCGCCGGTGCGGTCGCTCCGAAGTTACGCGGCAGCGTTGTTCGTGGCATTGGTCGGCGTCTTGGTGGCGGCATGTTCATCGGCCTTGGCGTCTTCACTGCGCTGGCAGGGTCACGCAGTGCCAAATAGGCCCAATCCGCTCGATTGGAAGCTTGCGCAGCTTCAAACAGTAGCGCGGCAGAATGGCATCGACTGGCGGCACATTGGAACGAGTCACTGCGTCTTCGTGCGCGCTGATGGCAAGACGCTCCCCGTTCCAGCCCGGCGTCCTATCAAGCCAATCTACGTCAGGAAGTTCCTGGAACTCGTTGAAGGAGCATGAACCATGGGAAAGAGAATTGACTACCCGTTTGAGATCCGCCCGCTGTCGCCCGAGGAAGGCGGTGGCTTTCTAATCTCGTACCCTGATTTCTCGGAGTGCCTCTCTGATGGCGAAACAGTCGAGGAAGCGCTCGCGAACGGGAAGGACGCATTGAAGTCAACGATTGCCGCACTCAAGGCAAAGGAGCTACCAATTCCAGCCCCGAATAGCGGGGGTGTCGCGTCCGGAAAGTTTGTCGCCCGCGTACCAAAGACGGTCCACGCGCGGTTGGCTACACGCGCAAAAGCAGAGGGTGTGTCACTAAATACCCTCGTTCTCACATTTATCGCTGAAGGTCTCGGGCGCAAAGAACGGCATGCGTAGTTGCAATTTGGCCGAACCCATCATTCCCCCGGACGCAGCGCGATAGAGCCGCGCAGCGCCGGTGAATTCAGACGTTCGGCCCCATAGAAAATGCGCACCACCACCCGTTTGACAAGCTCTATTATTGTAGCTACATTAATGCATGCGTATCGAATTCGATCCAGCCAAGGATGAGGCAAATCAAGCGAAGCACGGCGCGTCCTTGCTCATGGCGGTCGAACTCGACTGGGAAGCTGCGCTGGTATGGGTTGATGAACGGTTCGAGTAGAACGAAATGCGGATGATCGCTCTCGCTCCGAAAACCGAAATCCTGTCCTACGTGGCCTTTGTAGATCGTGGCAGCGTGCGAAGGATCATCAGCCTTCGCCGCGCCAATCGTCGTGAGGTGAAGCACTATGTCCAAAGTCTCTATGCGACCCGCTGTTCGCATGCCTACCGCAGCCGAAGACAAGGCCATTACCGCGGCAGCCAAAGGCGATCCTGACGCGCAGCCGTTAACGCCTACGCAGCTAAAGGCCATGGTTCCCTTGCGCTCGTTGCGTGGGCGCCCGAAGTCCGAAAACAAGAAGCTGCTGGTATCGGTGCGCTACAGCCCCGAGGTCGTTGCCTACTTCAAGTCAACCGGTGACGGCTGGCAATCGCGCATGGATGGCGTGTTGCGTCAGTATGTAGCTCGACATTCCCGCAGCGCATAGGTGTGGCCGAACCCGTCGTTCCAGGGGACGCGCCGCGATGAAGCCGCATCGCGCCCCTGAACTTCAACGTTGAAGCTGTAGAAAAACCCCTTTCCCAGCCGCAAAATCTCCGCGGAATGGCGCGATTTTCATCGTGCCATTCTTATTTCAGTAATCGGATTTCCGTCGCGCCGTATCGCCAGCGCCGACTTTTGCCTCAGGCCTTCCCCGGCCTACTGCGCATACCCGCACACCGGGATTGACCGCGACCACGATGCTCGCGGATACTCGCGTACCACCTCGAACCCCGCCGCCCATGCACGGTCTCTTCCACCCGTTAACTCTGGTACTCGCCGCCGCCCTGCTCCTGCCGGCCTGCAGCGCCGTGCGGCTGGGCTACGGCAATGCCGACAGCCTGGCGCGCTGGTGGATCGATCAGTACCTCGATCTTTCGCCGGAACAGGATGCGCTGACGCGCGAGCGCCTGGCCCGTTTGACTGCCTGGCACCGCAAGACCCAGTTGCCCGACTATGTCACCCTGTTGCGCCAGGGCAAGGTCTTTGCCGCGGGACAACCGAAGGTCGGCGACGCCCTGGCACTGGGCGACGAACTGACCCGCCGCGTGCGGGTGCTGGCCGAACAGGCCACGCCAGACGTCGCCGACCTGGTGGCCACCCTGACCCCGGCCCAGGTCGACCGCATCGAGGCGCGCCATGCGGAGAAGAATGCCGAACTCGCCAAAGAGATGCGCCTTGCGGAAGGCGAGGCCGCCCAGCACATGGCGCGCTACACGCGCCTGCTGGAGCGCGCCGAGTACTGGCTCGGCGACTTCAGCGACGCGCAGGAAAACGCCCTGCGGCGCATGGTCGAGGCCCGGGATCCCGGCGGCCGGTTCTGGTTCGATGAAAGGCTGCGCCGCCAGCGCGAACTGCTGGACCTGATGCGCCAGGTACAACGGGATCGTCCGCCGCGCGAACGCATCATCGCGCTGCTGCGCGACTACACGGCCCGCTTCGACCTGCCGCCGGATCCGGCGCGGCGGGCACAGGCGCAGGCCATGCGCCGCGCGTCGGCGGAGCTGACCGTGGCCGTCCTCGCCATGGCGACGCCGGCACAGCGCGCCCACGCCGGGCAGAAGTTCGACGACCTGATCCAGGATTTCACCGAGCTGTCGAAGGAAGCCGTGCCGGGCTAGGCTGCTTGGCAGACTGAAGTCTGCCCTACAGGCTGCCCCTCCATGCCTGCCCGGCGATGGACAGCCGGCCGCCGCCCCGCTATGCTGCGCGCCTTGCGCCGTGCAGCACAGCCCGCTGTCTTGCATGTCCCCAACCGCGCCATCCAGAGGGACCTCCACATGCAGACAGAAAGCTTCATCCCGGGCAAGGACGCCTCGCTCGAATCCTCGATCGCCACCATGCAGAGCAAGCTCGACAAACTCGGTTTCCATGTCGAGGAGCGTTCGTGGCTGAATCCGGTGGACGGCGTCTGGTCGGTACATGTGCGCGACCGCGACTGCCCGCTGCTATTCACCAACGGCAAGGGCGGCTCGCGGCTGGCGGCGCTGGCCAGCGCGCTGGGCGAATTCTTCGAGCGTTTGTCCTGTAACTATTTCTGGACTCACTACTATCTCGGCGACCAGTTCGCCAGTCGCGACTTCGCCCACTATCCGCGCGAGCAGTGGTTCCAGCCCGGCCCGAACGGCGAATGGCCCGAACAACTGCTGACGCCCGAGTTGCGCAAGCTCTACGATCCCGACGCCAGCATCGATGCCAACACGCTGGTGGACCTGAATTCCGGCGATGCCGACCGTGGCATCTGCGCCCTGCCCTACGTGCGCCAGCGCGACGGCGCGATCGTCTGGTTCCCGGTCAACCTGATCGGCAACCTCTATGTCAGCAACGGCATGTCGGCCGGCAATACCGAAATGGAAGCGCGCAGCCAGGCCCTGTCGGAAATCCTCGAGCGCCACATCAAGTTCCGCATCATCAGCGAAGGCCTGTGCCTGCCCGATGTGCCGGACGACGTCATCGCCCGCTATCCGCGCATCGCCGCCGGGATTCGCGGCCTGCGCGAGGCCGGCTTCGGCATCCTGGTCAAGGACGCCTCGCTCGGCGGCGAATATCCGGTGATGAACGTCACCCTGCTGCATCCCGCGGATCAGGGCTGCTTCTCCAGCTTCGGCGCCCACCCTCGCTTCGAGATCGCGCTGGAACGCGCGCTGACCGAACTGCTGCAGGGGCGCGGCCTCGACGCGCTGGCCGGCTTTCCGCCGCCCGGCTTCGACCTCGACGAAATCGCCGCCGCACCCAACATCGAGATCCACTTCGTCGATTCCAGCGGCATCATCAGCTGGAACTTCCTCGGTGCCATGCCAGATTTCGAATTCGTCGACTGGAATTTCAGCAACACCACGGCCGAGGACTATCACTGGCTGGTCGAGCGCATCCACCGCTGCGGCCACGACGTTTACGTGGCCGACTTCACCCACCTCGGCGTCTATGCCTGCCGCATCCTGGTGCCGGGCATGTCGGAGATCTATCCGCTGGACGAGCTGGAATGGGAGAACAACAGCGTCGGCAATGCGATCCGCGAGGCGATCCTGCATCTGCCGGACCTGGACGAGGAGGAATGCGCCGACCTGCTCGACACCCTGCATGAGCTCGACCTGCCCGACCAGCGGCCGGTCACGACCCTGATCGGGCTCGCCGCGGAAGCCGATTCATTCTGGGCCGACCTGCGCGTGGGCGAGCTGAAAACCATCCTGGCGCTGGCCTGCGGCGACGAAGAGGCGATCCGCGAGGGCTGCGAATGGCTGCGCCACTTCGAGCAGATCGACCCGGCGCGGCGCCTGGTCTATCGCTGCATCGAAACCCTGCTGGAACTGGGCGGCGCCGACAGCCATCGCGGCGCCCTGGAACACCTTTACGGCATCACGACGCTGGCGAGTGCAGAGGCCATGCTGCGGCGGGAAGAACGCTGCTTCGGCATCGAGGCGCCCGGCCTGGCGCTCAAAGGCTGCAAGCTGCACCAGGCCGTGCTCGCCGCCTACGCCAAGCTGAGCCACCCGATGTAGCGCTTCAATCAAAACCCGCGTGGCTCAGCGCTCGTCGAAACTCACCGTCAGTTCCCTGGTGGTGGCCCGCGCCTGGCAGCTGAGCACGTAGCCCTGGGCCATCTCGTCGCCTTCCAGGGTGAAGTTCTTGTCCATGACCACCTCGCCGGACAGCACCTTGGCGCGGCAGGTGCAGCAGACGCCGGCCTTGCACGAGAACGGCAGGTCGAGTCCGGCATCGAGCGCCGCGTCGAGCACATGCTCGTCGGCGCCGATGTGCAGTTCGTGCTGCTTGCCGTCGAGGACGATGGTCAGGGCGATGTCCTTGGTGGCAGCCTGCTTCAGCGGGGCGGCATCGGTGTCGGCCTGGATCTTGGCCGCCTGCGCCGGGCCGGAGGTGAAGCGCTCGGTATGGACGCGGCTTTCCGGCACGCCGGCCTCGATCAGCGCCTTCTCGGTGGCTTCGATCATCGCCTCGGGGCCGCAGATGAAGACCTCGTCCATGCTCGCCGCGGGAAGCAGCGCCTTGATGATCGCCCTGACCTTGTCGCCGTCGATGCGACCCTGCAGCAGGTCCACTTCCTGCGCCTGGCGGGAGAGGATGTGGATCAGCGTGAGGCGGTCGCGATAGCGGTCCTTGAGGTCCTGCAGGGCCTCGTTGAACATCACGCTCGACATGCGGCGGTTGCCATAGACCAGCGTGAACTTGGATTCCGGCTGCTCTTCCAGCGTGGTCGCGGCGATCGACAGGATGGGCGTGATGCCGGAGCCGGCGGCGAAGCCGACGCGGTGGATGGCGCGCTGCTTCCTGACCGTGAAGCGGCCGTCCGGCGGCATCACTTCGAGCCGGGCGCCGGCCTTCAGGGTCTGCGCGGCCCAGTTGGAGAACAGGCCGCCCGCGACCGGGCGGATGCCGATCTCCAGTTCGCCGGCCCTGGCGAGGCGGCTGCGCGGGCTGCTGATCGAATAGGTGCGGCGCAGGTCCTGGCCGTCGACCCTGGCGCGCAGGGTCAGGAACTGGCCGGGTTCGAACTTGAAGGCATCGCGCTCGGCGGCGGGAATGTCGAAGGTGACCGCCACCGAGCCGGCGGCTTCCGGGCTGACGCGCTTGACGGTGAGTTCGTGGAAACGGAGGGCTGACATTGCGTAGGGCTCCGATGCTTAACGTGAAATAGATCGCCAAGTGCGCATTGTCCGGTTCGAGCGCAGCGAGCAAACTACTAGCCTCCCCGTGAGGGGAGGATGGGAGGGGCGGGCCAATTTGCCAGCCCGCGGCTTATCGAAAGTGCGATATTTCATGATCCGGTGTCGCTCATCGAAGGCATGGGCGTTAGTAGGGCTTGAAATAGTCGAACGGCTCCTGGCAATCCCGGCACTTGTACAGTGCCTTGCAGGCCGTCGACCCGAAACGCGAGGACTCGACCGTGTTCGCCGACCCGCAGTGCGGGCAGGCTACGGACTCGGCCGTGGCGGGCCTGGCGATGAAGCGCACGACGCTGCTGCCGGCCGGGGTCTGGTGCGGCGGTGCGATGCCGTAGGCGCGCAGCTTCTCCTTGCCGGAATCGCTCATCCAGTCGGTGGTCCAGGCGGGGGCCAGGCGGGTGACGACGCGGGCGGGAAGGCCGGCGCTTTCCAGCGCAGCCCGCACGTCGTCCTCGATCTGGCCCATGGCCGGACAGCCGCTGTAGGTCGGGGTGATGACGACTTCGAGGCCGTCGGCGCCCTGGCGCACGTCGCGCAGGATGCCGAGTTCGCGCAGGGAAATGACCGGAATCTCGGGATCGGCCAGATGCTCCAGCGCGGCCCAGGCGGCCTCGACGTTCGTGGTCACGGACTTACCAGACCCCATTCGGATGGGCGCGGGCCAGGCTCTGCATTTCGGCGAGCAAAAAGCCGAGATGCTCGGAGTGGATACCCTGCTTGCCCTCGGTGACGTAACCACCGACGGCGGGCCGCGTCAGCGTCGCCTCGGCCAGCGCGGCGTCGACGATGGCGTCCCAGTCGGCCTGCAGCGTCTGCACATCGACGCCGATGCCGGCGGCGACGGCCGCCGCTTCCGCCGGGCTGGGCGTCCAGAACTCACGGGTGTAGGGGAACAGGTGGTCAACTGCGGCCTGGGCACGCACATGCGACTCGTCGCTGCCGTCGCCGAGGCGGACCAGCCAGTCGCGCGAGTGACGCAGGTGGTAGCGGACTTCCTTCTGCGACTTGGCGGCGATCGCGGCGAGTTCGGCATTGGCGGACTTTTCCAGGGCTTCCCAGAGCAGAGCCATCAGGGCGCTGTAGAGGAAGTTGCGGACGATGGTCGTGCCGTAGTCGAGGTCGGCATGGGCGTAGCCCGACAGCGGGCCGCTGTGCGGCAGTTCGACCAGGGTGTAGTTGCGGAATTCGTGCGTGTCGCGGAAGTAGGCCAGCCTGTCTTCCGTGCAATCACCGCCCTGCAGCGTCGCGGCCAGCTGGTAGAGCAGGCGCGCCTGGCCGATCAGGTCGAGGCTGACGTTGGACAGCGCGATGTCCTCCTCGAGTATGGGGCCGTGCCCGCACCACTCGGCATTGCGCTGGCCGAGGACCAGGGCATTGTCGGCGAGGTGCAGCAGGTAGTCGATGGCCGGGCTCATCACATGTGTCCCACTTCGTCGGGGATCTCGTAGAAGGTCGGGTGGCGGTAGATCTTGTCCGCGGCCGGGTCGAACAGCGCGCCCTTGTCATCGGGATTGCTGGCGGTGATCGCCTTCGACTCGACGACCCAGATGCTGACGCCTTCCTGGCGCCGGGTGTAGACATCGCGGGCCATGTCCAGCGCCTGCGCGGCGTCGGCAGCATGCAGGCTGCCACAGTGCTTGTGCTCCAGGCCCTGCTTGCTGCGCACGAAAACTTCCCACAGCGGCCATTCCTTCAATTCGGTGCTCATGCTGCCTCCTTCGTCCTGCGTTCCTGTTGCTTGCGGGCGTAAGCCAGCGCGGCATCGCGCACCCACTGGCCGTTGTTGTGCGCCTTGACGCGGGTCGCCAGGCGTTCCTTGTTGCAGGGGCCGTTGCCATTGACGGTCGCCCAGAATTCGTCCCAGTCGATGCGGCCGTAGTCGTGGTGCTGGCGCTCCTCGTTCCACTTGAGGTCGGGGTCCGGCAGCGTCACGCCGAGCACCCTGGCCTGCGGCACCGTGGCATCGACGAACTTCTGGCGCAGGTCGTCGTTGCTGACGCGCTTGATGCCCCAGCGCATGCCCTGGGCGCTGTTCGGGCTGTCGGCATCGGGCGGCCCGAACATGGCGAGGCACTTCCACCACCAGCGGTTCACCGCGTCCTGGACCATCGCCTTCTGTTCCACCGTGCCGGTCATCATCACCAGCAGGGCCTCGTAGCCCTGGCGCTGGTGGAAGGATTCCTCCTTGCAGACGCGCACCATGGCGCGGGCGTAGGGGCCGTAGGAGCAACGGCAGAGCGGGACCTGGTTCATGATCGCGGCGCCGTCGACCAGCCAGCCGATGACGCCGACGTCGGCCCAGGTCAGGGTCGGGTAGTTGAAGATCGAGCTGTACTTGGCGCGGCCGCTGTGCAGGCCTTCGAGCATCTGGTCGCGGCTGGTGCCCAGCGTCTCGGCGGCGGAGTAGAGGTAGAGGCCGTGGCCGCCCTCGTCCTGCACCTTGGCGATCAGGATGGCCTTGCGCTTGAGGCTCGGCGCGCGCGAGATCCAGTTGCCCTCGGGCAGCATGCCGACGATCTCGCTGTGCGCGTGCTGGCTGATCTGGCGCACCAGCGTCCGCCGGTAGGCATCCGGCATCCAGTCCTGCGGCTCGATGCGGCCGTCGGCATCGATGCGATTGTCGAAGCGCTGCTGCAGTTGCGCTTCCTCGGCCGTGCGCAGGGCGGGCTGGCCGGCCTCGTCGCGCATGGTGTCCATGGCTTGGGTATACATGGCTGCTTCCTTATAAGGTGCTGCTGTCGGGGTCGTTCGCGGCGTCGATCGGCACCCGCTAACGTGATACATTTTTATTGATTGCTGCAAATGCTAATGTATCACTTAGTTCTTGTCAATCGAAACTTAAAGCATTCGGCCGGCGGAAATTCCTGCCCGACCAAAAGCAAGCCTTGAAGTACGCCGAATCGGGAAGGACGCCGCGCGAGCGCCGTTATCGGGGCAGGACCGGCATGACGCGCTCGTGGTAGCGCGCGCGGTAGAGCAGGCGGCGCTTTTGCTGCGTCTCGGCGAAGCCGGAACGGTCGTGCAGCACGTTGTTGCAGGCCAGGCCCATGCCCGGCTCCAGGCGCCCGTGCAGGGTCCACTGCGTCGGTGTCGCCAGCAGCTTGGCGAGCGCCGCGACGGCGGCCTGCGTCGCCGCATCGGCGCGCCATTCGATGC
This sequence comes from uncultured Sulfuritalea sp., assembly GCA_964527055.1. Taxonomy (GTDB): domain Bacteria; phylum Pseudomonadota; class Gammaproteobacteria; order Burkholderiales; family Rhodocyclaceae; genus Sulfuritalea. The sequence continues at coordinate 4,029 of CAZGQB010000032.1, read as the reverse complement.
TGATGCTGCGTGCCGTGTAGCGCATGTGCAGGAAGCCGTCGGCGTCCACCGAGAACACCGGCCCCGGCTGCGCGGCACGGGCGACGCCGGTGTCGTCCAGGCGCGGCGGGATGGTCATGGCGTCGTCGCGCGAAAGCGCGCGGATGAAGTCCGGATTTTCGTCGCGCAGCAGGATGTAGGCGATCTCGTGGTCGAGCAGCTGGTTCTCGCCGCCCGACGCGGCGCTCTGCACGCAATGCAGGACCATGCCGCGCACGGTGCGCTCGGGGAGGTTGTAGTAGCCGTCGGTGTGCCACTTGATCGGCTTGTCGGTGTAGGGAATGAATTCCTTGCGCTCGCCGCGCTCCTCGGCGCCGCGCACCGAGATCGGCGAGATGGCGTCGTCGTCGGTCAGCCAGTGGCTGTCGAGATGGATGAGGCCGAGCTGCCGGCCCAGGCCGCGCGGGATCTCCTTGTCGGCATCGCCGGCGGTGTTGCTGGTGTAGATCGCCATGTTGGCCGTGGCGCAGCGTTCCAGCAATGCGGCGCGTTCGCCGGCGGTCAGCGCGCGCGGATCGTCGAGCGCGACCACGATGTCCTCGATGCGGCGCGGCGCGCTGTCGAGCTTCTGCTCGCGCCAGGCGGCGTAGGCCGCGGTATCGGCGAGGTCGAAGGGATTACTCACCGGTGACGCCGTCCCGCGAGCGCCGACTTTTCACCGACTCGGGATGGAACAGGCCGGCCAGGGTCTTCTGCAGCATGCGCATGGACTCGGGCGATTCGATCTCCATGACCTGGTCGACGGCCCACAGGCGGTCCTTCTCCGGCAGGGTCTCCTTGAGGCAGGCCGAGAAGCAGCGCCGAAAGCCGAAGTCCGGGCCGCTCGCGTCGAAGCCGAACTCGGCGTATTCGTCGCTGCGCCGGTTGTACGTCTCGAGAAAGCCCTGCCCGGCCTGCCCGGGCGGCAGGTCCGGCAGCAAGGCCTCGCGGGCTTCTTCGACCATTTCGGCGAGGCGCCTCACCAGGGCGACGGTGAATTCCGCGCGCTGCTCCGGCGCAAGGTCGTCATGGGCGATGCGATCGGCGGCCAGCGCGAGGAACACCAGGTATTCGCAGACGAAGTCGAACCAGCCGCGACCGACCTCGATGTCGTAATCGGCCTGGCGCATGCGCGCGATGGCCTCCTGCGCCAGCTTCCAGGCCAGCATGGCGATCACGCTGGCGTGCTCGGCCATGCCGCGCGGTCGGCCGGAGTGGAAGCTGTTGCGCAGTCGTAGTGCCATCGGTTTCCTTGTTCGAGCGCAGCGAGCTAACCAGTCACCGCCGCCCGGGCGGGGGGCGAAGGCGGGGTTTCGCGGAGCACTGCTCCGCGCCGCCGTAGCCGGCCGGCTGTGCAAAGCCGGCCGTGGAACGGGGGGTGGGGGCCATCCTTGCGCCCTCGGCGGGTATTAGGCCCGGCCTGGGGCCGGGCCTAATACCCGCCTTTTCCGAACGGCTTGGTCAGCCCTGCGATCTTGACCCCCTGCTTGGCGGCACCGCCGTCCGGAAACAGCTCGAACATGCGCGCGCTGGAAACGTCGGCGATGACCTGCTCCTCTTCCAGCATCTTCATCATGTTGCGCAGGTTGGGCGTGTGGCCGTCTTCCTGGTACTTGCGGCGCAGGAAGTTGACGATGGCGCGATGGTCGTCGGTCAGCGCGACGCCCTGCTCGGCGGCGATGGCCTCGACCGCCTCCTCGCTGAAGTCGGCTTCCAGCAGGTAGCCGTCGTCGTCAGTGTCCTTTTCCACGCCGTTGATGGTGTATCCCATTAGCCTCTCCTCAAGAAAAATTCATGTATGCCTTTACCGGTTTCATGGCTGAACAGCAGTTCCGCCGCGCCGGCCTTGGCCCAGGAGGCGATGTCATCGGCCGATCCGGGGCAGTCGCTGACCAGTTGCAGCACCTCGCCGGCTTTCATGCCTTCGAGCAGTTTCTTCGCCTGGACGATGGGGCCGGGACAGGACACGCCGCGCATGTCCAGCGTGACGTGCGGAACCGGTGTGGCGGCGACGCTGCCGGCGCGCTGGATGATGTAGGCGGTCTTGCCGTCGGCCAGCTTTCTGGTTTCCAGCACGTGGTTGCCGGTGTACTTGGCCCAGGCGAAGAGGTCGTCCGCGGTGCCCTGGCAGTCGGATATCAGCTTCAGCGTCTGGCCGGGCTGCAGGTCGTCTACCAGTTTCTTGGCGCCCAGCAGCGGTGCCGGACAGGGAAGCCCGCTGGTGTCGAGCGTGATGGTGGGGTTGTCGGTCATTGCTGTGTCTCCCTCGGTATCGATAGTCTATTCGCCGACGGCGGCGATGGATTTGTGCGGTATGAAGATGCCGCAGCCGAGCAGGCGGTGCAGGCCCAGGCCGCTCTCCTGGATGGCCACCGATTCGGCCCGCTTGAGGCCGTGCAGCATCAGGGCGAAGCCATGGACCTGGCCGGCGCCGGCGCTCATGCGCCGCGCCCGGCCGGTCACCGGCGTGCCGCCGAGGCCCTGCCTGTCAAGCTCGGCGCGGCAGGCGGCGAGGAACTCGATTTCGTCCGCGGTGCCGAAGCTGACGAAATGCGAATACACCACTTCGGTAACCGGCAGCAGCGGGCGCAGGCTGCAGCGGCCGATGCCCAGCGGCACGCCGTCGATGTCCAGTGTGCTGCCACAGAGAAAGTCGGCGCTGGCGCTACGGTGATTCGGCACCCGGATCGTCAGCCGGCTGCGGCGCCCGACGAAATGCCCGCCGTCGCCGCGCCCGAGTCCCGACAAGGGCAGGATGCCGGCGCGCGGCTCATCCGCAAGCCACGGCAGGGCGCGGCGCAAGGCGCCGGAGAGCGCCGCGGCATGGTCGGCGGCCAGCAGGCCGGGAGCGAGTTCGAAGACCACATCGACCATGCTTTGCGAGGCTCCTTCGGGCCAGATGCTCACGCCGGGCCTCCGCTCGTTCCATCCATGCCCGGCTGCGCCGCGGCCCAGTCGCTGAGCGCCCTGCCCCACTGGGCGGCGGTCAGCGGATCGATGTCGAAGATGGTGAAGCGGCTGCCCTCGCGGATGCGCGTGCGCAGCATGGGCATGCCGCCGCCCGCGAAGACGAACTCCTGCAGTTCGATCGCCTGGTTGCCGATCGGTACCCGAAACTTGACAAGTGTTTTGACGTTTTCCACGGATTTCCTCGGTTCGGGACTATGGCATCCGGCGCCGCACGCGGCCATTCCCGCATGGGAGTGGAAGCATATAACCCTTTCGGGTAGGTAGGATTACCTGCCGGGAGTATGGTTTGTGCACCGCACACAACCCTATGATTCCACTATCGCACTACCCCCCGACAACGAGGAGAGCAAACCATGGCCAAGCCCATGCACCCCACCCCCAATCTGGATCAACTGGAAACCGGACCTTGGCCCAGTTTCGTCACCGGCTTGAAGCGCCTGGCCAAGGACAAGGACTATGTGGTCGACGTCCTCGGCCACCTCGAGCACTCCTACCAGACCCGCAAGGGCTACTGGAAGGGCGGCACGGTCGGTGTGCGCGGCTACGGCGGCGGCGTCATCCCGCGCTTCACCGAGATCAAGGATGCCAATGGTCAGGCAGTCTTCAAGGATGCCGCCGAATTCCACACCCTGCGCGTAATGCCGCCTCCCGGCATGCACTATGACACGGCGACCCTGCGCCAGCTCTGCGACATCTGGGACAAGTACGGTTCCGGCCTGATCGCGCTGCACGGCCAGTCGGGCGACATCATGATGCAGGGCTGCACCACCGAAAACGTGCAGAAGGCCTGGGACGAGATCAATGAAATGGGCTTCGACCTCGGCGGCGCCGGCCCGGCCGTGCGCACCTCGATGTCCTGCGTCGGCGCGGCGCGTTGCGAGCAGTCCTGCTACGACGAAGCCAAGGCGCACAAGGCCGTCATCAACAGTTTCCTCGACGACATCCACCGCCCCGCCCTGCCCTACAAGTTCAAGTTCAAGTTCTCGGGCTGCCCGAACGACTGCATGAACTCGATCCAGCGCGCCGACATGGCGGTGATCG
>CAZGQB010000031.1:0-13428 GCA_964527055.1 uncultured Sulfuritalea sp. | reverse complement strand
TTACGTCCCAGGAACAGGTCGTGTTGTTGAAGGTAGCCGTCTCGTAGCAAGCCAGTCCGGTAGGAGGAGGAGGCTGCGGAGTAACCGTCAGATCCAATACTTCATACGCGCAAGGACCAACTTGAGCCGTGTACGAACCGGAAGCGGTATAGTTCTGGCTGTTTACCGGCCAGGTATAACTGACGCAAGCCGAAACTGTAGAAGTGTTGTACGAAGGAGCAGGTCCGTCGCCAACCGTTGCGGTGGCGCTAGCGGTACAAGTTCCACCATCAGAGGTCACGGTTACCGTATAGGTACCGGCTGTCAGTCCCGTTGCGGTAGCAAGCGTGCCACCGGAAGGAGCCCAGGAATACGTGAAGGGGGCAGTGCCACCCGAAACGTTTACCGTAGCAGAGCCCGTAGCGGCGCCCTGACAATCAGCATTGGTTACGTTCTCCACCGGAATCGCGGCGGTTAGTGTACACGAAGGAGCGTTCAGCGTGAGGGAACACTTCGATCCCAGCACGTTGCGATCGTTCGGAGAAACAGCGGTGCTGCTCAGCGTAGCATTGGGAGAGGATGGCGTATTGTTTGAAAAATACGTCGTGTTGGAGGTCGTGTTCCAGGCCGTCACAGGAACCGCGTTGGTCGCGAAGGGCTGTGAGCAGGTAAAGGTCAAACGACCAAAGCGCCACTTGGCGTTTTGAGCAAACGTAGGAGCGGTTGAACCGTTCCAAAACGTCGAACCCGAGTTGATTGACACCAGGATCGTTCCCGTACCCGAAGCCTGCGCCGTGGTCGGCGTGTGCGTCAGCGGTACAGCACCCAAACTGGCATCGGCGATTCCACTTGTTTGAAGTGTCACCGTCAAGGTCGCTCCGGCGGGAATGATCGCTTTGTCCAGGGTGAAGCGGATGTTCTCGCTTCGGAACAACAGATCACTCGTCCCGGTATTCTGGATGTAAGCATCCAGATAGTAAGAGTTTGGCGCAGTCTGCGTACAATTCTCCAGCGTCATCGTCGTGATGCGTTCCGCTGAAACCTTGCCCGACCAGCCCAGCAGTAAAAGTGCGGCCACCAGCCACCCCTTTACCCATCGTGTAGTGCTTGTTTTCATTGTGCGTTATTAAGTGTTGGTTATTGTTTCTCTGGGTAATATGTCCCCCGCCCTGCGGCGGGGGACATAGACTTTGTTAATCAGGGATAGAGGTAATAAACTCCGAGGAGGTTGTTGTTGTCAACCGCGCCCACGTCATCACCACCGATGAAGCCGTCTCCACTTACGTCGGAGCTCAGATAATCCAGGAACAGACCGGCGAGGTTGTCGTTGTCAACCTGACCTACGTCGTCACCGCCGACGAAACCGTCCTGGGTAACGTCGCCCACCCACATGGCCCAATCGCCCGTGGAAAGCTGTACCATACTGGTATTGCTACCGTTGTTGTCAGCCTGAGCATCGGAGGTGGTGAAGTCATAGGTAACGCTGGCACCCATGGTCACCAGACCGAGGCTGCGGAGCGGCACGTGGCTGCGGTGTTTGATCAGGATGTAGTAGGGGGTGCCACTTGCACCGGACGGCAGGCTCATCGTGCCGGTTCCGTCGGTCATGATCATCACCGAGTCGCTGTACTGCAGGTTGTTACCACTGTCATACAGTTCCACCATCACCAGGTCGGCCTCGTTACCTGTCGGGGTGCCCATGTTGCCGTTACCCAGATCGGTGCGCTGCTGGTTGGTCCAAGCTGTTGCCATCGTTCCGGAGAACGGAGCAGGCAGACAGTAACCTTCCAGCCAAACCTTCAGGTTCAGTTCGGCGCCGCAAACCACCTTGATGGTGAAGAGCGGGCTTACGCCTGCACAACCCGTCAGACCGTCGGTCAGCGTGATGCCACCCGAGGTAGCGCCAGCCGGTACCGTCACCGTGATGGTGAAGTCGTCTACGACCGTGAAGGTGGTAGCCGGGGTGCCGTTGAAGCTGATGGAGCTCACGTTGGTGAAGCCGGAACCCGAGAGGGTGATCACATCACCGATACAAGCCGAATCGGCAGGCGAGAATGCGGTCACTTCAGGCGAAGGATTCACCACGAAGGTCAGGTGGTTGGACTCTGAAGTACAACCCAGCGAATCGCGGGTCACATAGAACTCATAGGATCCCGGAGGCGACAGGTTATACGAAATCGACGGTGTGTTGTCGAAGGTCGGGAACCAGGTCAGTCCGTCGGGCAGATCCGAGTTGATCGTAACGAGATCGTTGTTGCAAACCGTGTCGTTGCTGGCGGTCGAGATGACCGGGGCAACCGGAGTCTGACCGGCAACAAAGGTTACCGAGTTGTAGGTAAAGCAACCGTTCAGGTCAGTCGCCGATACACCATAGGTACCCGGCGTGCCGATCGTGATCTGTTGCGTGGTCTCGGTCGTGCTCCAGTTCCAAGCGGTGAACTGCGGAGCGCCGTCGGCCAGGAGGTCGCGGGTACCACCGCAGATCGCCAGACCGCCACCCGATACGTTGATCAGCGGCTGAATGGTGTCGTAGCGGAGGACGTTGACCGAGGTCGGAGCGGACGGACAGAAAGCATCCTGTGCGATCAGCGTGATGGCCTGGGTCGTACTAACCGTAATGGAAACCGTCGTCTCACCCGTGCTCCAGGAGTTCGGGAACGAAGTATTCGACGAGGTCAGCGTTACGCTGCCACCCGGGCAGAAGCTGAGCGGACCGCTCGGCGTGATCGTAGGCGTCGGAGCCTGCGGGTAGATGATCAGGGTCACCGTATCCGTAGCGGCACAACCGCTGGCGTTCATCGCCGTGACGGTGTACTGCGTGGTGGTGTTCAGACCGCTGACTTCAGCCGTATCCAGGTTCGTAGCGGTCAGAGCCGTTGCCGGCGACCAGCTGAAGGTGATACCCGTGTTGTTACACTGACGGTCAGCGGCGACGAAACTCCAGGCTTCAGGAGTGGTAACCGTCCAAGCGGCATTGTTGCGGCCAGTCGGAGACGCGCCGGAGGTTCCTGTGCTATTCTCAATACCAAGCGTCTTCGCGTTGGTCAGAGAAACCGAGGTTACATGAATCTCAACCTTGTTGCCATTTTCGAACAGTTGAATCTGACCAGAAAGTGTTCCGGTTCCGCTGAACGGAGGCACACCGTTGAAGTCAATGACAAAGATTCGGTTGGGAGCTACACCTACAGTACCATAGGTAACCATACCCGCCGTAGTGACATTCAGGTCACAGTAGCCAATTGCTACGATGTTATTCGGAGCAGTTGCAGAGGGGAAGGTTTGCACGAACCGATCACCCGAACCGCTACCGAACGTGATATAACCATTCGTACCGATGTACAAATCGTTATACAGATTTCCGAAGTAGTTGAAGGAGAACGGAATTGCATATGGTCCACCATACGTATCATCACCGGTAGGTCCATTGCTGAATCCGGCAGTGGATTGTAAACCATAGGTGGCCGATGTTACGTTGTACGTATTCGATACAGGGTTCGCACAAGCACGCAGGATCGTACCCATCGGGGCGCAGGACTGCGTGGTGTCGGCCGTAACGTCAACCGCAATGGCCGGTGCAAAGGTCACCGTAGTAGTGGCGCTGCCGGTACAACCCGTACCATCGGTCACCACAACCGTATAGGTGGTGGTCGTCGTCGGTGTGGCCGCAACCGTGTCGTTGGTGGTGTTGTTCAGTCCGGTAGCCGGCGACCATGCGAAGATGAGACCGGTCGGGGACGTAGCCACCAATTGTGAAGAACCGGAACCGCACAGCAGCGGATTGGAGTTGGTTACTGAAACCGTCGGGCTCGCGATAACCGTCACCGGTACGAGGACGAACTGGGAAGCACCACAACTGTCGGTCACCGTCAGGGTATAGGTCGTGGTGGCCGAAGGTGTAACCGAGAGGCTGGCCGTCGTTCCTACAGAAGACACGCCGTCGGTCCAATTGTACACATAAGGCGTACCACCGCCGCTGACCGTAGAGGAGAGCGTGGAGCTGGTACCGGCACAGATGGTCGTCGGGAAGGCCGAAGCGGAAACCGTAAGCGGGCTGACGTTGACCGTCACCGTACCCGTAGCGGTACAACCGTAGGAATCGGTAGAAGTTACCGTATAGGTGGTCGTGGTGTTGACCGGGCTGGCAACCGGGTTGGCAATCGCCGAATTGTCGAGGTTACCCGCCGGGCTCCAGCTATAGGTGAAGGTTCCCGCAATAGGGATGCCAATCGTAACGGTAAAGTCCTTCGAAGAGCCGGAGCCGAACACATCACAGTTAGAAGTGAACGTTCCTTCCCGAATGCGAACACGCATTTTTGTCTTACCGACAGACGCACCAGACGGAACCGGGATATTCACTGTGAACGGTCCGGAAGTCGGTGTTCCAGAATACGCCAACAACACAAATTGCTCGCTTGCATCATTGAAGGACCCATCCCGGTTGAAATCAACCCAAACAGATGCCTGATAGGTCGTTGCCGAGGTGTAGATGGTCAACGGATACGTGGATCCCGGCATCAGGGTAGTGGTCGCTGTTCCTTCCGGAACATCTTCATAGTGTGCTGCACAAACCATTCCGGCAGCATCCATCGTATTCACCGTTACGCGGTTGATACATGTCCCGTTGAACGAACTCGAAGCCGCACAATAACCAGTTGGTGCAGAAGGCGTAGGATAGGATGCCACCGCATTGAGCTGGCTGCTGCCGCCTGCGCAAACATCGGCAGGCGTGGCGGAGGTCGTGATCGTAGTCGTCGGAACCACTACCACGGTAGTCGTGCCAGTAGCCGTACAACCATTGGCGGCGGTACCCGTCACCGTATAGGTGGTTGTGGTAGCAACCGAAACCGTCAGCGGATTACCACCGGATCCCGGGTAGCTGTAGCGGATCACGAGAGAAGCCACGTTGGCTCCCAGCGGGAAGGTGGTTTCGTCGCCGAAGTTATCATCAAAATCATCCCAATAAGTCAAGTTGACGGTGCCGCCGGCAGTATTGACGGACGGGCTGGACAGGTTGCGGATGTAATTGAACGTGCCCGATCCGAGTCCAGCACCATCGCCAGGGAATTCTGTCATGGTCACGGCCCCGTTGAGGCCCATGTTGACATCAATATTGAAAGAAGCTCCGGTAGTAACCAGACCATTGTAGGTGAAGGTGGCCGAAGATACCACTGCACCGCCCGGAAGGGCCGGCAGGGTAGCTGAAGCGACCAGGTTACCGGGTGCAACATTGGTCTCAGCAGGTTGAGCGGATACCGTGAAATTCACCGTTACGGAATCCTGGATCGATCCTGCACTGCCCCAGCTATAGGTGGAAGCGCCGGAAGCCGTCAGGGTCGTCGTACCGCCAACACTACAGAAGGAGGCAGGAGAAGCGCTGACAGTTACAGTCGGAGTAGTGTTGACCACAACGGTGACCGTACCGGTCGAGGTGTTGCCGCAATTGTCGGAAACCGATACCGTATAAGTCGTGGTTGATGCAGGCGTAAGGACCAGAGTCGCAGTGCTACCAATGGTGGTGACACCGTCGGACCAGTCGTAGGTGTATGGAGCACCGCCTCCGCTTGCGTTGGCCGAAAGCGTAGTAGATGTGCCACTGCAGATCGTGTCAGGAGCAGCATCGGGGGTGACTACCAACGGATCACCAACAGTCACCGAGGCCGTGGCCGTAGTGGTACAACCACTGTTGTTGGTCAGGGTAACGGTGAATACAGTGCTACCCGTCAGTCCGATAGACGTTGGCGTGGCCAAGGTGGAATCATCGAGGGTTGAACTCGGTGTCCAAGCGTAGTTGGTGACACTACCGGAAATACAGTAGTTGAACGACCAGGCTTCGGGTGTTCCAACGGTCCAGGAGCTGTTACTGCGTCCTGCCGGCGAGATACCATCGGTAGCTGCCGAATTTTCAACACCCAATGACTTGACGTTTGTACTAGTAGAAACGGTAACGTGAACTTCGATGTGCCCGTCTTCAAAAATCTGGATCTGACCGGAGTTCGTTCCACCAACGTTCCACGCAGGAACACCATTATAGTCGATCACGAAGATCTGGTTAGGGGATACGCCTACGGTTCCATACGTGATCTGACCCGCAGCCGGCAACAGGTCACCATGGAACATACCGATCAGGTTATTCGGAGTTGTAGCGGAGGGATAGGCTTGCGTGCCAATTGTTCCTCCGTTGGCAGCTCCGAAATAAACATATCCGTTAGAGGAAATGTTAATGGCGGTTTGCGCAGTGCCAAAGAAATTGAAGCTGAACGGGAGGGTAACTCCGGTTGCCAGGTCAGCATCATCACCACCGGCAGTGGTTGTGAATCCGGTCGTGGGTTGCAATCCATAAGTCGTGCTGGAAACCGTGTAATAAGTAGCGCAGGGCGGGAAGGTTGCACTTGCGCTCAGTACAGTGGTGTCGGCATTGCAGATCGAAGCAGGCGTGGCAATCGCGGTTGCTGAAACGAATTGCAGACCAACACCGACCGTCGTTGAAGCAGTAGCCGTACAACCCGTACCGGTAGCCGTACCAGTCACGACATATGTCGTAGTAGCTAAAGGAGTCGCGATAACGGTATCATTCGTCGTCGTGTTCAGACCTGTCGAAGGAGCCCAGGTGTAGGTATCAGCACCGCTGGCGATCAAGGTCGAACTGGCACCGGTCGTACAGAGCGTCGGCTGGCTGTTGGTTACCGATATTGTAGGCGGCGTGTTGACCGTTACTGGTACCGTAGCTGAAGCGGTAGTGCCGCAGTTGTCGCTTACCGTGACGGTGTACGCGGTAGAAGTACCCGGGGTAACCGTTTCTGACGCGTTGGTCGAGAAGGTAGTGATACCGTCGGTCCAGTCGTAGGTGTACGGTGCGCCACCTCCTGTAACAACAGCAGCGATGGTGGTGGATTGTCCGGCACAAAGTGAACCAGGGGTAGCGGTGGCAGTAACAGCCAACGGATCACCGGCGGTTACCGTGACCGTGGTGGATGCTGTACAACCGCTGGCTTCCGTGGCCGTCACCGTATAGGTAGTGGTAACGGTTACACCCTGTGCCTGCGGGTTGGAAATTGCCGGGTTATTCAGGAAAGTAGACGGCGCCCACGAGTAAGAGGTGATTACCGCCAAATCAGGTGAGAAACGGTACGCATCGGCGGTACCAACCGTCCAGTTGCCACCATTGCGGCCGGGAGACGGGTTACCCACAGTACCAGCGAAGTTTTCGATACCCTGAACCATTTGCGCGGCGGTCAGCGTGCTCGAAGCGGTGTGAATCTCGATGAAGCCACCGTTTTCGAACAACTTGATCTGTCCACTGATGGAACCGGTTCCGTTGGTCGAGAATGGTGCAACGCCTACATAGCTGGCTACCCAGATACGGTTGGGGGCAACACCCACGGTTCCGTAAGTGATCGTACCGCCTGCGCTCGGGTTAAGGTCTGTCCAGGCAAGCGCTACAATGCCATTCGGTGTCGCAGTATTCGGAATGTTGTCTGAGCTCAGGTCGGTAGAAGTGGTATTGAATACAATGAAACCATTGGATACAATGCTCACCGAGGTGACGGCTGTTCCGAAGAAGTTGAAGGAGAACGGAAGTGCAGTGCTCACCTGGCTATCATCGCTTAGTGGTCCTGCGGTGAATCCTGCCGTCGATTCCAGTGAATGGGTAACGGCACTTACCGAGTAGGTTCCCAGCGGAGGACCATAAGCTACTGCCGCCAACTGGGATGAGTCACCATTACAGATGGAAGCAGGCGTTGCCGTCGCGGAAATTGACGCTACCGGAATCCCCTTCGTAACCGTGACCGTAGCTGAAGCGGTACAACCGGAAAGGGTTGCCGTTACCGTATAGGTCGTCGTAGCGGATGGAGAAGCCAGCACTGTGTCATTGGTGGAAGTATTCAAACCAGTCACCGGGGACCAGGCATACGTCGTTCCAATGGAAGAAGCGATCAATTGAACCGGGCTGGTGCAATAGACGGCCGAGGAAGTATTCATCGTAATGGTCGGCGTCGGGTTGACCGTAACCAGTACCGAATCAGTATCCAAACTGTCGCCACAAGCGTCATAAATCCTTACCCAGTACCAGGTAGAAGAGGTCGGAGACACGGTGATGTTGGCCGTTGTCTGACCGCCCGGACTCCAGAGATACGTATAAGGAGCGCCGCCACCGCTGGTGGTGCTGGTGATGGTGGAGGATTGTCCCTGACAGATAGTTGCCGGAGCGGCTGAAAGGGTGGAGACGATCGGCGCAGCTACCGTGATGTTGACAGTAGCCGAACCCGTACAACCGGTACCAACGTTCGTTGCGGTCACCGTATAGGCGGTGGTTGCCGTCATGTTGGAGGCGGTCGGACCCTGCAGGGTCGAATCGTTCAGGAAGGTAGAAGGCGTCCAGGTATAATTGAATGCCCCGGGATCCGGCGTGAAGAGGTAAGCATCGGGGGTGGTCGTTACCGACCAGCCGGCCGCGTTGCGTCCGGATACCGTGAAGGCTGCAGTACCTGCGGCATTCTGTACACCCTGGGTCTTGAAGCCGGCGGCGTATTTGGCCAGGGTCGTATGCACTTCAATGGTATTGGAACCTTCGTTCAGGACAAGTTGCATTGTCGCGGTGTCGGTTGAAGACGCCCAGAACGCGCCATTCGTCCAGTTCACGATGAACTTACGGGACGGGCTAACGCCTTCGGTGAAATATTCAATAACTCCACGGGAGGCGAAGTTCAGGTCGGCATACATGGCAGCAACCGCAGGACGTGCGGAGGTTGCGTTTGGCAGTGCAGTACCATAACCACCATTGGTATTAGCAGCACCGGCACCAAACCAAAGGTAACCGTTGGTCCCGATGGCGACCGTATCGTGCGAGGTACCGAAGAAGTCGAAATTAAACGGCAGGGGGATGTTCGCCCAAGTACCATCATCCAACGATCCGCTCAGGGTGCCGAGGTTAGTACCGCCGTTGGTCAGCACAGTCGTGCCGCCGGAAGGGGTGGTCGGTGCATGGCTGATGTTGCTGATGAAATAGTTGTACGGGACGGATGCCGCCGCGTTCAACACGGTCGAACCGTTGTTGCAAACACTCAGATTGGTCGCGGAGGCTGTAATGGACACCGCGCCGTTCACCGTAATGGCGGCCGTAGTCGTAGCGGCGCAACTGTTGGCATCGGTGACCGTAACCGTATAAATGGTACTAACCGAGGCTGTCGCCACGACTGTATCATTGGTGGTTGTATTCAAGCCTGTCGCGGGACTCCATGCATAGGTGGTACCGCCTGAAGCAATCAGTTGCGTAGCCACAGGTCCGCAGGTAGCACTGGCAGCAGGCGTAACGGAAGGTGTGGGAAGCGGATTCACTACCACGGTTACCGTTTGCGTTGTGGTTTGAGGACAAGCATCGGTCGCGGTCACCGTATAGGTGGTGTTTACGGTAGGAGAAACACTGATGGCGGCCGTAGTTCCGACAGAGGATACACCATCGGTCCAGTTGTACGTGACCGAACCATTGTTTCCAGTGGGAACAGCAGTAAGCGTACGACTGCTGCCGATACAGACACTCGGTGTGCCGGTGATGGCTACGGAGTAACCCGTGATCGTCACGTTGTCGCTCCGGCTGTCGTTGGCCGAGTTACCGTCGCCTGTTACCGCGACTGATGATGCAAAAGTATAGGTGCCTGCTGCCGTAGTGTTGGTCGTCCCAACGGTTACGGTCTGCGAAGCACCGGGGGCCAGGGTACCACTGGTAAGCGTGGTCGAGATCGTACCGGAACCGGCTCCGCCAATGACAACGGTAATGGTCGCGTTGTTGGTCGAAAAGTCGATGGTTGCAGTGCCGAGGTTCCGAATAGTCACATTTACGTTCTCCGAAGCGGAGTGACAAGATGCAGCCGTAGGATTGGCAAGAGCGGTGACTGACATGTCCACGGTATAGGCTGTGTACTCATCGGCACCGATGTCAGGATTAGCCCCGATCGGACGGCTTTGGCAGTCGAAGTCGTTGGTTACCCAGGTGATGGCGCCCGATAGGAAACTGCCCGCGTTATCCAAAGCAGCTGCGGTACAGTGGTAGTCGCCTGTAGCGGCATTCAAGAAAACCGGATCGGCTGATACCGAGTTTGCGTCCACGCCGGCGGCCACAGCCTGCCAGTTAATAAGGGTAACACGATCGGTGGAAGCCAGGCCCACAAAACCGTTACCGCCTACACCGTTAACTACATAAAGGTTGTTGTAGTTCGATACAGAACCGGTGTTACCGATAGAAGTAGCCGAGGTGGTTACCCAGCAGTAGTGCTTGGGGGTACCGGTCTGGACCGGAGTTGCGTTGACAAAATTGTTGTTGCGTGTACGGATGACCGAGCCGGAGGTCGTCCCGATCTCGTAACAGGCGTTGGAACAGCCGAGTGAGGTCGGGTTCATATACACCGTATTGAAATCCACGTTGTGACTGCCGGCAGTACCGGTACCGGAACCCTGGATGTAAATACCCATGATCTGGCGGCTCGCGGTATTGGTCGAGGCGTTGTTCAGGTCGGAGATCACGTTATTATAAATGCGCGTGATCGAAGCCGCGTTGTTGGTCACTTCGGCCCGGATACCCCACATCTGGTGAGAGGTAGTCGAAGTCGAAGTGCTGCGTAGCGTCCGGATGTAGTTGCGGTACACCTCAGAGGTACCCACCGAGGTGGTGGTAGATCCCGTGTTGTTCAGGTAGATACCCCACATAGTAGAGGTACTGGTGTGGGTCACGTTGGAGATGATGTTGTTGTACACCTTCACTCCGAACTGGGAGAGACACTGAATACCCCAAGTCTGGGAGGTATTGTTACCAATATCGTTCGCCTGGGCCGGATTACCTACATAGTTAAAGGTACTACAGCTGGTGGTACCGATCTCGCAGTTCTGATCCGGGAAAGAGGAGTTGCCCAACAGATAAATGCCGGCATAGACATTATAGATATTGAAATTGTAATACTTGTTACCATCGTTGGCGCCAGTCTGAGCAGTCGGAGCAACGCCACCGCCTGTTGTAGAAGCAGATTGCAGGATACCACGTGATGCGGTCAAGCTACGATTCATCGTAACCGTGAAGTTCTTAATGGTATTGTTCTTGGCCCCGTCGGTGGCGTTCAGGGAACGCACCAGGTAGCCGTATTCAACCGCGGAAACCGCGCTTGCATTGATGTCAATACCGTCGATCGTAATATAGTCACCGCCAGAGATACAGAAACCGAAGTCAACAGTACCCGTAGTACCCGTTGGAACAATGACCGGGTTGGCACCTGCGCCGGAGCGCTGGAAGGTGATCGGGTTGGCCAGGGTACCGGAAGCCGTGAGTGCGGGTACGTTACCGGCGAACGACTGTCCGGCAGTCACGTTGAAAGTGACAGGACCGGTCAATCCGCAACCGGAAGCGACATTCACCGCGTTGACCGCGTCAATGAAGGAGTTGAAGTTGGAGCCGGACGTAGGTAAGGTATTGTCGATGGTGAATGTGCCACCGGAAGCCGGGATGGCCGGAGCCGCAGAAACTACGGAAACGTTATCGACGCTACCGGCCGGATTCGAGCCCCCTGAACCATCATTCTTCCAGGTAAAGATCAAACGTATGGTCGCGGCGGAACTACAGTTGCCAATCAGCGAAGCAGGAATCTTCAAGGTCGCCGTCTGGGTGGTCGATTGTGTCCAAAACTGACCAAGGGTTGTAGCCGGAGCGGCCAGGTTACCAGTACCCAAAGACGTAGTCGATGCAACCGGCGTATAAGTAGTCGGAGCTACACTGACCATCACTGCATCCCAAGATCCGCTTTCACCTAATGCCTGCCAGTTAAACGAGAGCGTCACGTCGGTCTCACCTGCAGGAACAGTAATATCCCGCCAAAAGTGAACGACCGAAATGCTACCATTGGAATAACCGTTCGTTACCCCAAGGTCACTAGACACATAGGCGACATTGTTAGTCATACCGGTAATCGCAAATGGAGCCAGGTACCACTTATTCGTGGCTGTCCCATTGTCAAAGCTCCATCCGTTCGCAGTGAAAGTGGATCCCGATTCGAATCCGCCATCACCTGCCGGGTCAACGACGAGTGTCGCGTTTGATGTCATCGCCGTAAGCGACAACACCGCAACAAGCATCACCTTTACCCAGGAACGGAATCCTCTCTTCTTGTTCAAGTAGAGTGTGTTTTCCATGTTGGTGTGTGTTAGTTGATTATTGGTTTGAGTTGATGAATTAGCGGGAGTGTATAATGAAAAATGCAGCGGTGCCAAGGCACGACGCTGCATTCGCGTTGAGCAGAAGATGACAAGACCGATTACACGTCGGGTAGAAGTGTTTCACGCAGCTTGAGTTTATTCTGTGTTCCCCAATCGCCCGCAGGTTGATACTACGGACGAATCAAAGATGATTTTTTTCTGACACTTTTCCAAGCCTGATTTATCAACATCTGTTAACGAAACCCGCAGCAGGCTTGCTTTTCAGCGCATTTTCAATTCCGAATATTAAGAAATAAGCGGGACGATTACAAGACCGGCTTGTAATTAAATCGTAGCCTTTTGGCCAACGGGGGGAAAAGCGTGGTGAACGGAACCAGGGTTCTAAGTTTCGGGTTTCGGGTTCCGAGTTCCGGGTTAAATGAAAAAAAAGATAAACGGCGCGGTTGTTGTGGCGAGTCGCAAGGATCGTGCCGGGAGGAGGGACGAGAAAAAGTTACGGGTTACGGGTTACGGGTTACGGGTTTCGGGTTTCCGGTTTCTGGTTTCTGGTTTCTGGCTGGTTGAATAACGCGAAACACGAAACCGGAAACGCGAAACTATTTACCCTTCAAAAACCGAAGTTTGCTCCGAAGCTCAGCGTGCTGAGCTCCCCGCGGAACCAAGGCATGGTGTAGGTATCGACCATGGCTCCGTGGTGGTCGCTGCTGAGGAAGCGGGCGAAGACCCAGCCGTCGTTGATGACCTGGTAGCGGGCCTGGAGCCCGATCTCTTCGGCTTGCCAGAAGACCCGGTCGATGAAGGGAAGCCCCTTCCCGTTGAATCCGCTTGAACGACCGTCGTACGGATACTCCTGCCCTTTTTGGGCGATGCTCCAGGAGGCCTCCACCCATAACCGCGCTACCGGCTTATACCCTACCGCCAGGTAGATCTCCTGGGCATTGTCGCCGAGGTAGTGCCCCATGTTGAAACTGTTCGATGAAAAGGACGCGGTCGGGATGTAGTGCCGGTAGGTGATCGGATTGCTCCGGGTGTATTCGCCGGTGAGGAACAGATTCTTCACCAGGAAATTGCTCATCCGGGCGCCGATCTTGGCCGAAAAGATGTTCGAGGATTTGTCTTCGTCGAGGGCATTGCTCAGGCTCAGCTCGTCGATGAAGAGCGAACTGTACAGGTGCAGGTTGCGGATGTTCCGGGAACTGATGTTGAAGAAGAGCTGCGAATTCTGGCCGAGGAAATTACTGCCGGTGGACGTCA
>CAZGQB010000030.1:0-13464 GCA_964527055.1 uncultured Sulfuritalea sp. | reverse complement strand
TCTGCGCGGCACAGGTTTCGATCTGCAGCTTGGCCCAGCCGCTTTGCACGGCCTGGGTCATGCCGCCCAACTTGTCCACGTCCTCGATGATGCGCCAGGCTTCGTCGGCGATGTCCTGGGTCAGCTTTTCCATCATGTAGCTGCCGGCCCAGGGATCGATCACGCTGGTGATATGGGTCTCTTCCTGGATGATGAGCTGGGTGTTGCGCGCGATGCGCGAGGAGAACTCGGTCGGCAGGGCGATGGCTTCGTCGAGCGAATTGGTGTGCAAGGATTGCGTCCCGCCGAACACCGCCGCCATCGCCTCGATGGTGGTACGCACCACGTTGTTGTAGGGGTCCTGCTCGGTCAGCGACCAGCCCGAGGTCTGGCAGTGGGTGCGCAGCATCAGCGACTTCGGGTTCTTCGGTGCGAACTCGCTCATGATGCGCCACCACAAGAGGCGCGCCGCGCGCATCTTGGCGATCTCGAGGTAGAAGTTCATGCCGATGGCCCAGAAGAACGAGAGGCGTCCGGCGAAGGCATCGACGTCCATGCCGGCGGCCAGTGCGGTCTTGACGTACTCGCGGCCGTCGGCCAGGGTGAAGGCCAGTTCCAGCGCCTGGGTCGCGCCGGCTTCCTGCATGTGGTAGCCGGAGATCGAAATCGAGTTGAACTTCGGCATGTGCTGCGCCGTGTAGCCGATGATGTCGGCGATGATGCGCATCGAGGGTTCGGGCGGGAAGATGTAGGTGTTGCGGACCATGAACTCCTTGAGGATGTCGTTCTGGATGGTGCCGCTCAACTGTTCCTGCGAGACGCCCTGTTCCTCGGCCGCCACCACGTAGCCGGCGAGGATCGGCAGCACGGCGCCGTTCATGGTCATCGAGACCGACACCTTGTCGAGCGGGATGCCGTCGAACAGGATCTTCATGTCCTCCACCGAATCGATCGCCACGCCGGCCTTGCCGACGTCGCCGGTGACGCGCGGATGGTCGGAATCGTAACCGCGGTGTGTGGCAAGATCGAAGGCCACCGAGACACCCTGGCCGCCGGCGGCGAGCGCCTGGCGATAAAAGGCGTTCGACGCCTCGGCGGTGGAAAAGCCCGCGTACTGGCGGATGGTCCATGGCCGCACCGCGTACATGGTCGCCTGCGGTCCGCGCAGGAAGGGCGCAAAGCCGGGCAGTGTATCGGCATAGGGCAGGCCTGCCACATCGGCTTTGGTGTAGAGCGGCTTGACGGTCAGACCTTCAGGCGTCACCCAGTTCAATTTGGTTACATCGCCGCCCGGCGCCGACTTGGCTGCAGCCTTGGTCCAGGCGTCAATCGTCGGAATGCTGACTTCGGGTGCCTTGCTCATGTCGGTTCCTTTCTTGAGGCGCTTGACTTTCAGGCAAGAACGCATGATACTGCATTCATAATTATGAATGCAAGACCCTCTTCCAAAATACTTGCCGCCCCGGCCCTTTACGAACAGGTGGCTGAGCGCTTGCGCAGCCGCATTTTTGCACACGAGCTGCCACAAGGGGGCTGGATCGACGAGCAAGCGCTCGCTTTGGAGTATGGCATCAGTCGCACGCCGCTGCGTGAGGCACTCAAAGTGCTGGCTGCGGAAGGCCTGGTGGTACTCAAGCCGCGCCGCGGCTGTTACGTCACCCAGCTCTCGGAACAGGACATCGACGAGGTCTTTCCGGTGATGGCCATGCTCGAAGGCCGTGTGGCAGAACTGGCGGCGCGGCGTGCCACCGGCGCCGACTTTTCGCGCCTCGCCGCAATTCACCAGGAACTCGAGGAGCATGCGGCGACCAACAATGCCGACCGCTTCTTCGAGGCCAACCAGCGCTTCCACACCGCCTTGCAGGAAATCGCCGGCAACCGCTATCTCGCGCAACTGATCGACGACGCGCGCAAGCTGATCAAGCTCACCCGCCGCGATTCGCTGCGCCTGGAAGGTCGCCTCAAGCAATCATTGCAGGAACACCGCGAAATCCTCGAAGCCCTGCGCGCAAAGGATGCGGCGCTGGCGCGGCAGGCCATGCACGACCACCTGCTATCCGGGCGCGCGGCGCTGGCGAGGCTGGCCGGCTCGAATTAGGCCGCAGCCGATGGCGCAGACGGCGCGGTAACATCCGCCATCCGCCGGCCCCATCCCCTGCCCCATGACGCTGCTGCGCGACGCGCTCGACCGAACCCTGCTGGAATCCCGGTGTGCCTCACGCTGGCATGGTCTCGCCGCGGCCTGGGCGAACACTCCGGATCCGGCGGCACGGCGCTCCGTGCTGGAAACTTTGCGCAACATGCCCGACGCCGACCCGCGCGCCGACATCCTGCGGCTGACGTTCATCGGCCAGGCCAGCGGCGACCCGCAATTTGAACATGCTGCCTGCGCCAGGGTGCTCGCGCTGGAGCCCGACGATCCCGATCGCCTCGCCAGCTTCATGGCCTACCAGTGGCTGAGCGCCTTGCAGCATCTCGAAGGGCGGGCCGCCTTCGTCGCCGCCCTGTCCGCCGGCCGGGTCCCGGAGATGGCGCTGCGCCTGATGCGGAGCGCGGCCGCAAGCCTGCCGCCGGAGTTGAAGCCGCGCGCGACGCAGGACATCCGCCGCGTCGCCGTGGTGGTGCCCTATGTCGGCAACCGCTTTCACACCCCCAGCGTCATGGCGGTGGCGCAGTGCGCCGTACTTGCCCGCGAAGGCATCCAGGTGCGGCTGTTTTCCGCGCAGGAGCTCCTGCCGCCGGATGCCTCGCTGTTCCGCGGCGACGGCCGCGAACTTTCCCTGCCGCCGTTGAATGCCCAGGCCTGGGCCAAACTCCTGCCCGTCGGCATGCGCATGACGATCAGCGACAAACGCTTCAGCCTGCCCGGCCGCTGGCGCAAGCTGATGCCGGATCTGGCCGCCTTCGATCCCGATGCCGTGCTCCTGGTCGGCCTCTACTCGCCGCTTGCCGCGGCGCTCTTCCGCGTCCGGCCGGTGGTGGCCGTCAGCGTCAACAGCGTGCCGCCGATTGCGCCCGCCGACGTCTGGCTCGGCGCTGACACGGCAGCCGATCCCGCGGCTGCCTGGGGCGGGCTGTTCGCCCCACCGCACGCCGTGCATCACCCCTGGCGGGTAACACGCTCGCGCGAGCAATGGCCGGTCACGCGCGCCCGACTCGGCGTGGGCGACGCGGCGGTGGTCTGGGTCACGGCCGGCTTCCGCCTCGAACACGAGATCAGGCCCGAATGGGCGCAGCGCATGCTGGCCTTGATGGCAAGCCGCCCCGAGGTGACCTGGCTGGTCATCGGTGGAGAGGGCCGGCCGCCGGCCGCTTTGGGCGGCACGGCGCCGGACCGCGTGCGGGTCCTGCCGACCCGCAGCGACCTGGCCGGCATCCTGCGCATCGCCGACATCTACGTCAACCCGCCGCGCATGGGCGGCGGCCACAGCGTCGCCGAAGCCATGGCCGAGGGCATCGCGGTCGTATCGCTGGCGGGTTCCGATGGAGGCGACAAGGTCGGCGAACTGGCGCTGCCCGACATGGATGCCTATCTGGAACGCCTCTGCGCGCTGACCGCGAATCCCGGCCTGCGCCGGGAGACGGGACAGGCCCTGCGCCGCCGTTTCGACGAACGTTACGACCTCGAGGCTTCCGGCCCCGCGCTGGTGGCCGCCTGCCGGCAGGCGGCGGACCTCGCCCGGGCCCGGCTTACAGCGTCTTCCTGAACTTCGCCGGACTGCCGAACACCAGCACCCTGGCGGCCACATCCTTGGTCGCCACGGCGCCGGCGCCGACAAACGCCCCGTCGCCGATCACCAGCCGCTCCAGCACGGTGGCGCCGATCCCGATCGTCACCGCGCTGCCGATGTGCGTCAGGCCGCCCAGGTTGGCGCCGGGCTGGATGCGCGAATAGGGTCCGATCCGCGTGTCATGGCCGATGGTCACGCCGCGATTGACGAAGACATGGTCGCCGAGGCGGACACCCGGCCCGATCACGCTGTTGGCACCGACGAAAACACCCTCGCCGAGCTGCGCCAGCGGCGACACGTAAGCCGTTGGATGGATCAGCGTGTGGTAGCGCAGCTCGCAGCGGCGCCCGATTTCCGCGACCAGGTTGGCGCGCGCCGGCGTGGTCGGGCCGAGCAGGTAGAGTTCGCCGGCGGCGGCTCTGAATTCATCCAGCATTTCGACGCGGGGCGGGTCGCATAATCCTTGCAGGGCCGCGATGCGTGTTGCCAGTGGAATGTCCCGTTCGCCGCACGGTTCCGGCAGGTGGATCACAACCTTGGCCGGCACCAGGCCATTGGCCAGCGCGCAGTCGAACAGGTCGGAAACCATGTTGCTGGCGCCGAAAATCACCAGGCGGCGGGGATTGGATGTCATCTCGATGATCCTCAAGCACGGGGCCGGAGCATTCTGCCACGGGCAGAAGGGCAGGCACGACGATTGCGCCGGAGCGCTGCATCACCGGCGTCGACTTTTCGCGTTGGACAAGGTGCCCTGCGGTTCAGGACGGGCTATGCCTGCCAGGCGTCCGGGAATTGTTGCGGGTCGAGACGCAATGCGCGCAGGGCATTGCGGCGGAGAATTTTCTCCTTTGCCGCTTCGCGGATCGGCAGCGATTTGAAGAAGTTCATGTAGGACACCAGATCCATGTACGGGTATGCCGTGCCAAAAATGAAATGGTCCTCGAAACGCCCCTGGCCGATCTCACCCTGGAAATTGATGGCATCGACCCAGTCCTGTGTGCCCGGCCAGCGCAGATAAACATCCGGCGCGACAAAGACGTGTTCGCGCCGCATGCAGACCGCGATAATTTCGCGGATGAATGGATAGCATCCGTGGCAGCAAATGATGCGCAGGTCGGGAAAATCGGCGGCGATCCTGTCGATGTGCCGGGGATGTGCGTAGTCGATCGTTTCCCCGCCCAGCGGTCCGGATGTCTGCAGGTTCAGACAGAGCCCGTTGCGCTGCAGCGCTTCGTAAATCGGGTAGAGCCGCATGTCGGTCGGGTCGCAGCCGGGCAAGGCCCGCCCCGGCTCCAGGAAAACCCCCTTGAGCCCGAGCGCCGTGCACTTTTCGATTTCCTCGATCGGGTCATGGCAGCGCCCTGAAGGATCGATGCCGCCCATGCCGATGATGCGTTCGGGATACTTGGCAACCACTTCGGCGACATGCGCATTGGTGATTTCGCGCGCCGGGATATCGCGATGGCCCAGCCGCATGCCGGCATTCATGCCGCCGGCCGCGACAGCCTGGCCGATCCCCGCCTGGCGCATTTCGTCGAACCACATTTCCATTGACGCCGCGGCAAACGATCGTGGCCGCTGATCGGCCGGAATCATTGCATTGAAGTAGTCGAGAAACTGCCCGTGCGGCGGGCGACAGCGGATGTCTATGCACATGGTCATGGGGAATGCTCCTCGAACGTCGCGATGTGCCGGTCGCAGTCTGCCCGACGTCAGGACCGGATGGCCTGCAGCACCAGGCCCGGAATGCCCCGTCTCGAGCGCCAGCCCGTTGTCATGAAGCTCAATCCCTCGCCGCCGGGACGGACGGCCGTCACGGTCAGCCCGGCACGTCGAAATTCTACGACGGCATCTTCGGCCCGCGAATAGGGCAGATTCTGCGTTGCCATGAAACGATAGTAGCCTTCGAGCCGTGCTTCCTGATTTTGCCGCCAGGCCTCGTCCAGCCCTTCCGTCGAAAATTTTCCGGCCAGTGCGGCGCGGGCTTCGGTGGCGCGCACGGCCACCCAGTCAGCAGTCTGCGCGGGATCGCGGCCGGCCGGATCCGCCGCCTGATTCAACCTGACCGCCAGAACCAGGGCGCCTGCGGGCGACAGCCATGCGGCGAAGCGCTTCAGCAGCTCACGCCGTTCGCCGTCCCGAAAAAAAGGCAGCAGGGAGTGGCAGACGATCAGGTCGTAGGGCGCCTCCGGCTCGCAGGCCAGCAAATCGGCCTGCAGCGTCTCGAGCAGCAGGCTCGGTGCGGCAACCTGCCGACAAACGGCGAGCGGTGTCTGGCACCGGTCGATAATGGTGATCCGTGATGTCGCCGGGGCGACGCCGGCGACCAGCGACAGCAAGGCCGAATCGGCACAGCCGGCAATCAGGATTCGTCGGCCGATCGTGTTTTCCAGCAGCGGGTCGAGCATGTCGAGGAAGGGCCTGCGGTCCGCATCTACCCCCCCGACCAGTCGCGCCGCGCGCAACACCGGCCAGGCGGCATGGTAGTCGCGGCAGGAGGTCGCGCACAGGCGGCCGGACAACTCCAGCTGAAGACGCGCCAGATCCGGCAAAGACCACGCCTTCATGCGACGCGCGACACGAACTGCTCGAATTTGCCGCCCGGCCCCTTTGGCAGGGGCGCGGCGAAATCCAGAACGTCGATCTCGAACGGATGCCCCAGCGATTGCCGCACATGCTCTGCAATCGCGCGGCCCTCATCCGCGCTCAAGGGGCGCGCGACATGCAGCCGCACTTCGAGTTTTTCCAGCGTCAGCTGGACCAGCTGGTATTGCCGGATGGGGATCCCGGAAAACTTGCGCAGACCGCTGGCCGGCCAGACACGGCGGCCGTCCGGCAGTCGCAGCAGGTTGCGCTGGCGCCCCAGAATGCGCCGGATCTTCGGCAGGCCGCGACCGCAGCTGCATGGACCGTCGGCCACGGCAAGGTCGCCGAGATCGTAGCGGAGCAACGGTGTCGCGAAGTTGTGCAGGTCGGTGACGACGACGCGTCCCGTTTCGCCGGCGGCGCAGGGCTGGTCATCGTCGCGCAGCAATTCAAGCACCAGGCCTTCGGACATCACGTGGTAGCCGCCGCCCTGCGGACACTCGATGGCGATCACGCCGATTTCCTGGGTGCTGTAGATATCCGCGATCTCCACGCCGAGCAACTGCCGGCAACGCATGCGGAGCGGTTCCCGCAGCGTCTCGCCTATGGTTCGTACCTGCATCAAACGGCCCAGGCCGGCCCGCCGTTCAGGATCGTCCTCGGCCAGATCCAGCAGCGCCGTAAGATTGCTCGGGTAGGTCAGCAGGTAGGCCGGCATGAGCGAGCGCAACCACTCTGCCTGGCGCACGATGTCCGTTTGCAGGTTCAGCCCCCAGGACGAACCCGAAGCGAACAGGTGGTTGGTCGGAGAACCCCAGTCAGCCCAGGAAATACCGCGCCGTTCCGTGTCCTCTTCAGCCAGCCCGGCGCGGATGATTGCCAGCGACTGTGAAAAATCGCGCCGCTGCCACAGGTGCTCGCGCAACGTCATCGTCATCCAGATAAGGTCGTTGAGTCCGCTGCGTCGCACGCTGACAGGCTCGCCGGTCGAACCCGTGCTCTGCGCCAGCGACAGATTCCCGTGCCCGGGCGGCACCCGATCGCAGTCGATCTCGGCGCGACGCGACTGCAGGTCGGCACGACGCAGCAGGGGTATCGGCTGCAGGCATTCCTGCAGCCCACCGGCCTGTGTCGGAGGCAGCCCGGCAAGCCGCGCGGCGTGGAAGCGGGAATGGCGCCGGGCATGTTCGAGCAGCGCATCCAGCTGTCGCAGCTGCGCCTGCTCGATCGCGGCCACCGGCCACCATTGCGACTGCTCCAGTTGTGTCAGCAGCGCGGCCATTTGCAAGCCCTGCTGCCCCGGCACGGCGGGCCAGGCCAGGCCCGACAGGCGCGACTGCAGGCGCGGCCATGTGGCGTCCGGCAACAATCCCTGCTTCACGATGCACCGACCTCGCAGATGAAGTCTTCGAACTTGCCGCCTGGACCGCGCGGAATGACCGGCGAAAAATATTCGAAGGCGACGGCGAATCGATGACCGAGAAACTCGTTGAGCTTTTCGGCCAGAACCTCCTCCTCGGCGACGCTCAGCGAACGTTCGACTGCAAGGCGCAAAGTGATGCGCTCCAGACTGCGCTGGATGATCTGGTACTGGCGCACCGGCGCAATGTCGCGATAGCTGAAGGCGCCGACCAGGGGCCAGAAGCGTCGCCCGTCGGGCAGTCGCAACAGACTGCGCTGGCGCCCCAGAATGCACCGGATCTTCGGCAGGCCGCGGCCGCAGCTGCATGGTCCGTCAGCCACGGCAAGGTCGCCGAGATCGTAGCGGAGCAACGGTGTCGCGAAGTTGTGCAGGTCGGTGACGACGACGCGTCCCGTTTCGCCGGCGGCGCAGGGCTGGTCATCGTCGCGCAGCAATTCAAGCACCAGGCCTTCGGACATCACGTGGTAGCCGCCGCCCTGCGGACACTCGATGGCGATCACGCCGATTTCCTGGGTGCTGTAGATATCCGCGATCTCCACGCCGAGCAACTGCCGGCAACGTTCGCGCAAGGTATCGTGCAGGGTTTCGCCGATGGTTCGCGCTTGCTTCAGGCACGCCAGCCCGGCACGACTGGCGGGATCGCCCTCGGCCAGATCGAGCAGAGCCGCGAGATTGTTCGGGTAGGTGAGCAGATAAGCCGGCGTGATCCGCCTCAGCCACTCAGCCTGACGCACGACATCGGTTTGCAGGTTCAGCCCGTGCGATGG
This sequence comes from uncultured Sulfuritalea sp., assembly GCA_964527055.1. Lineage (GTDB taxonomy): Bacteria > Pseudomonadota > Gammaproteobacteria > Burkholderiales > Rhodocyclaceae > Sulfuritalea. Next base: position 4,978 of record CAZGQB010000030.1, on the reverse strand, counting down.
TCCCGTGACAAACAGATGATTGACGGGTGGTCCCCAATCGGTCTGCGAGACCCCGCTGCGTGCATTGTTCCCTTCGGCCAACTGCGCCCGTATCACCGCCAGCGATAGCGAGAAATCGCGCCGCTGCCAAAGGTGCTCGCGCAGCGTCATGGCCATCCAGACTAGGCGGTTGAGTTCGCTACGCTTCACGCTGACTGGCTCTCCGGTCGAACCGGTGCTCTTCGCCAGCGACAGTTCACCATGCTCCGGCGGCAACCACGCGCAGTCGATCTCGGCACGGCGGGACTGCAGGTCGGTGCGGTGCATCAGTGGAATCGCCGACAGACACTCCCGCAGCCCCGGCATCTGGTCCGGACGAAACCCGGCAAGCCGCTCGGCGTAAAAGCGGGAATGGCGTCGCGCATGATCGATCAGCACTTGCAACTGCCGCATCTGCGCCGTCTCGATCGCGGCCGCCGGCCACCATTGCGACTGCTCCAGTTGCGTCAGCAGCGCGGCCACCAGCAAGCCCTGCTGCCCCGGCACCGCGGGCCAAACGACCCCCGACAGAGAGGACAGTAGCGGCGGCCACGCCGCATGCGGCAACGCGCCGACCATCACGATGCGCCGGCTGGCGACCGCTTTCTCAACAGCACGTGCGGACAGCGCTCTGCAAGTTCGTAACTGCCAGTGCATGTCGCCAACAGATCGAACCCGGCGCGTTGCAGGTGCCGGATGGTCTGGTCAAAACGCATGAAGTTGTAGCGCGCCGGAGAGCCGCGATAATACTCAATCGTCCGGACTTGTTCCGGCGGCCAGCCACGAACTTCCGCCAGCTCGCGCATATCGATCCGCGCCGCGTTCCAGACCCGCCAGATTTCATCGACCGCGACACCGGGTGCATCGTCCGCGTCCCGTACCGCCATCGCAAGACGCCACTTGAAGGCGTGAAAGCTGCCGATCCTCCCCTCGCGCAGCGCGGCTATGACCGCATCAGGCGTTTCGGGAACATCCGGACGGCAGAACAGGCGCAGCATCAAATAGCCATCGCGACGCAGACAGCGGTGCACCGAGGCCAGCAAACGCGACAGTTCATCAGGGAAACCGACCGCTGTCAGGCAGCCGTCGCCGATCGCGAGATCGAAGCGCATATCCGCAAACGGCGGGTCCAGCCAGTCCGCACATATCGCCCTGCGCCGGTCGGTGTCGCCGGGCCACACCGAATCGATCATGGCTTGAACGCGTTCGACGGCCAGCAGTTCCACCTCCTGCGGCCAACTCGCCGTGGCGATTTTTGGCGTCACGCCAAGCAGCCATGTCCTTTTTTTTGCTGCCGCGCCGAATACCTCCGGTTCCGCGGCGAGCATCTCTTCGATGATGCGGATGTCTTCCGCGCACGGACACAGAGGGGAACCGAGCAAGCCATACTGTGCGGCGAATTTGCGCCAGTGCGCGCCGGCATCCGGGTCCGATGGCGGGGCGCTCATGGAGTCAGGTTCGCTGCCGTAGCTGGGCCTTGCGCGCCGGAGTCAGCCTGGCGGTCGGCTTTTCTGACTTTGACGAAATCCATGTAGGCAGATTAGAACTCAATGGCATCGGTGATCGCCTTGATGCCGGCCGTCGCACAACTGTCATCGGCGTCGCCGGTCGGGCCACCCGAAACACCAATCGCACCCAGGATGCTTCCCGCGGCTTCGATCACCTGGCCGCCACCCGCGGCAAGAAGCCTGGGGAGGGTTCTCAAGCCGCTCATCGGACGTCCGGGTTGCGTTTCGGCGGCAATGACCGCTGTCGAGGTCCGAAAACTGACAGCCGTCCACGCCTTGTTCGAGGCAACGTCGACCGTATGGGGCCCGGCAAAGCGATCGCGGAGCAGAACTTGCGTCAGGCCGGCTCTGTCGGTGACGACCACTGTCACTTGAAACCCCTGCTTGCGGCAGGCATCCAGCGCTGCTCTTGCGGCGGTAAGGGCGGTTTCCGGAGTCATTGATCTGGATTGGAATGTACCGTCTTGCGCATGTGACGACATCGCGGCGACAAGCAGCATTGTTGCTAGCCATTTTGCAGTTTGCATGAAAGGTCTCCCTGGTGACTCGCGAATTCCAACTGTACCCGTTCGTCGACGGCGATTGACGTCGCCAGCGGGGACGCGGCCATGCGTGTCGTCGTGGTTCGCGCCGATGGAGATCGTAAAATACCCCGACACGCCCTGCATTTCAATGGAGACACCATGAACACGCCGCCGATCAGCCGTTACCCCATACCGCAACTCGACGACCTGCCCGAAGACATGCGCGCCCGCATCCTCGAGGTGCAGGAAAAATCCGGCTTCATCCCCAACGTCTTCCTCGCCCTGGCGCACCGCCCCGCCGAGTGGCGCGCCTTCTTCGCCTACCACGACGCGCTGATGGAAAAGGACAGCGGCCTGTCCAAGGCCGAGCGCGAAATGATCGTGGTCGCCACCTCCAACGCCAACGGCTGCCAGTACTGCGTGGTGGCCCACGGCGCCATCCTGCGCATCCGGGCGAAAAACGCGCTGGTCTCCGACCAGGTCGCGATCAACCACCGCAAGGCCGACATCACCCCGCGCCAGAAGGCCATGCTGGATTTCGCGATGAAGGTCGCGCTCGATTCCGGCGCCATCGGCGACGCCGATTTCGCGGCGCTGCACGGGCACGGCTTCAGCGACGAAGACATCTGGGACATCGGCGCCGTGGCGGCCTTCTTCGGCCTCAGCAACCGCATGGCCAACATGACCGCGATGCGCGCCAACGACGAGTTCTACCTGATGGGGCGGGTGGCGAGGGCGAAACAGGATTGAGGCGCCGCGCGCAGGGCGGACTTCAGTCCGCCATCCACCCCGGCCGGCTGAAGCCGGCCCCACGAAATACCGCGTCGCCTTGGCCGGCTGACGCCGGCCCCACAGTCAGGGACGGACCATCAGCACGTTGCAGCGGCTGCTGGCGGTGTTGTACCAGAACGACAACTTGGCATACTGCTCGAACAGGTCGGGCGGCAGGATCGTCTCGCGCGGCTCGGGGCTGACCTTCTGCCGCACCTTGTGCAGGCCGACCAGGCCGAGGCCTTCGTCATACTCGGGCGTATCGAAGTTGAGGTTTTCGTAATCGTGGGCAAACGCTTCCTCGCCGAGGAACTGGTAGATCAGCGGGATCACGTGCGCCGGACGCTGCACCAGCAGGTCGTAATCGACTACCAGCATGGCGCGGCCCTGCTCGGAGTAATACGCCTCCTTCAGTCCGGAATAGGCGAGGCCGACCAGGCGGTTGCGCTGGGCCAGCGTCTCGGTGCGGGTGTACACCGTGCTGCGCTCGCCTTCGTTGCCGAACAGGGCCGTATTCTCATAGGGGTTCTTGCGGTAGAGGCGCTCGATGCTGTCCATCACCCAGGCCACATTGCGCACGCAGGCGATCACCCTGGCCTGGGGAAACAGGTCGAGCAATGCCGGCAGGCGCGCGGTCCAGGAGCGGTTGGTGTCGAACACCACCTGCTTCTGGGCCGGCAGGTCGGCGTAATAACCCTCGAACAGCCCGAGCAGCAGGCGGCGGCGCTGGGCGATGCTGACCCGCGTCGCCCACTCGCTGCCGACGCTGACCTGGGATACCAGGGACGAAAAGAAGGAGGCCACCGGGCTGCTGACCCCCGCATGGAAGCGCGGGTTCTGGTTCAGGATCGCGGACAGCAGCGTCGAACCCGAGCGTGGCAGGCCCGAGATGAAATGAAAGTTCTGCATTCCTAGGCGAGGATAAAAGTCGGCGCCGGCGATACGGCGCCCGACCCGCTCATCACATCTTGCATTCCGAATCGTCGCCCTTGCCGATACCCCGGCCGCCCGCCTTGTCCTTCGAGATCGAACTCGGCACGGTTACCTGGACGCCCTGTTGCGGCGGAACCGGCACCGGCGCGGTATTGGAACTGGCGGCAAAGCCGAACTGCCCGGGGTTGAGCTGTATCGTGCCGGCGGCATTGCTCATGGTGATCGAACCGCTGGTCACGTCCACATGCAGGCCGTTGGCCGGCGGGGTGCCGCCGGTGGTGGGCACGCCGCCGCAGTCGTTCTGGCACAAGAGGGCGCCGAAGTGGGTGCCGCGGATGCCGATGGTCGCGGTCTCGGTGGCGAAGGTCACCTTCTCGCGATTGCGCTTGCCGATCAGGCCGGTCACGGCGCGCAGGCCGCCCTTGAACATGCTCATGACGATATTGTCGCTTTCGGGCCTGGCGGCGTTATAGGCGTAGCTCTCGATCTTGAGCTGGGTGCCGGGACGCAGCACCACCTCGCCGCCGTCGGCGAACTTGATGCGGGCGTAGGTTTCGGCCTCGGTGCTCAGCGTATCGCCCTCCGCCACGTCGGACTTGACGGCGAGCAGCTTGCTGCTGCCGTCCGCCTTTTTCGCCGACAGCGTGCCCGACAGGTGCGTGATCTGCCCCGCCGTGGCGGCCTGCGCCACCGGGATGCAGAAGCAGCCCGCGGCCAGACCCGCGACCAGCATCCGCATCATGCCGGCACGCATCTTAAATGCCGCACTGGGCAAGTTTTCTCTTGCTGGATTTTTCATCTCGTTTCCCGTCTTCATCGCCGAAATCGTCTTTTTCCTGCTTCTCTTTCTCTTCACCCTCCTTCAGCGCCTTGCACTGGGCCGAATCCGGCGCAGCAGTGCAGGGGTCCACCTCGGTCACGTCGATGATCGGATCCGTGGGTTCGGGCGGTTTGCAAAGGTCCGGACTGCTGGCGCAGGGATCGAAGGCGACGCTGGCGCCGGCATAGGCGATCACCAGGCCGCCGCCGGGACCGCTGGTCGCCGGAGTGTTGTCGTCGAGCACGAAGAAGCCGCTGCCGCCAGGCAGCGAAGTCGTCGTCGCCGAACCGTCGATCATCACCCCGCCGCTGCTGCGGGTGAGGAAATCGAGGTAGATGGTGCCGGCGACCCCGGTGTCGACATCGGAAACGAATTTGCCGCCGCTGAGCAGTTCGACCATCGAG
>CAZGQB010000029.1:0-13596 GCA_964527055.1 uncultured Sulfuritalea sp. | reverse complement strand
GCTGCGCGCAACTGGGCCTGTCCACGGCCTGCATCGAGTCGGAATCCTATGCCGATCCCAAGGGCGAAGTCCGCCTCGGCGGTACCTGCCTCAACGTCGGCTGCATTCCGTCCAAGGCGCTGCTGCGCTCGTCCGAACTCTTCGAGGAAGCACGGCACGGCTTCCAGATGCACGGCATCTCCGCCCAGGGCGTCAAGATCGATGTGGCGACGATGATCAAGCGCAAGGACAACATCGTCACCCAGCTCACCGGCGGCATCAAGGGACTGTTCAAGAAGAACAAGGTCACGCTGCTGCCCGGCCACGGCAAGTTCGTCAGTCGAGAGGACGACCGCTGGCGCATCGATGTCAATGGTGAGATCGTCGAAGCTACCCACGTCATCGTCGCTACGGGTTCCAGGGCGCGCCACCTGCCGGGCATCCCGGTCGATAACAGGATCATTTGCGACAACGCGGGTGCCCTTGATTTTGATGCCACACCGAAGCGCCTCGGCGTGATCGGCGCCGGCGTGATCGGCCTGGAGCTGGGCTCCGTCTGGAAGCGGCTCGGCTCCGAAGTCACCATCCTCGAAGCCATGCCCGATTTCCTCGCATCGGCCGACCAGGCCGTTTCCAGGGAAGCATGGAAGACCTTCACGCAGAAGCAGGGCCTCGACATCCAGCTTGGTGTCAAGATCACCAAGGTAGAAACCGGCAAGAAGGGCGTCACGATCGACTACGAACTTGGCGACGAGACCCGGAGCCTGCAATGCGACCGCTTGATCGTCTCCGTCGGCCGCGTGCCCAACACGCAGGGCCTTGGCGCCGAGAACGTCGGCCTCGAACTGCGCTCGAGCGGCTACATCAATGTCGACCACAACTGTCGCACCAACCTGCCCAATGTCTGGGCTGTGGGTGACGTGGTTCCCGGCCCGATGCTCGCGCACAAGGGCATGGAAGAGGGCGTCATGGTCGCCGAATGCATCGCCGGCCAGAAGGGCCATGTCAACCTCGACACCGTGCCCTGGGTCATCTACACGCACCCGGAAATCGCCTGGGTCGGCAAGACCGAACAGCAGCTGAAGAACGAGGGCGTCGAGTATCGCGCCGGCCAGATCCCCTTCGCCGCCAACGGACGCGCGCTGGGGCAGGGCGACACCACCGGCTTCGTCAAGATGCTGGCCTGTGCAAAAACCGACCGCATCCTCGGCGTACACATCATCGGCGCCAACGCATCCGAGTTGATCGCCGAAGCCGTGGCTGCCATGGAGTTCAATGCGTCGGCGGAAGACATCGCCCGCATCTGCCATGCCCATCCGACCTTGTCGGAGGCGGTGCATGAAGCGGCGCTGGCCGTCGACAAGCGGCCGCTGCACTTTTAGAATCGGGCCAACCCCCTAGCAGGGCGGGCGGGTTCTCCCGGCCGCCCTTTTCATTGATGCCGCACAAGATACTCAAGGTCCCCAAGGACGGCATGATCGAAGGCTTCAATGCTGCGCTGGCTTTGCGCGGCATCAAGGCCGATCCTGCCCAGCTGATCGCGGCGCAGCGACTGCAGAAATTCTATGACGATCTGCTGGCGCTCAAGGCGGCGCGCCGGAGCAGGCTCAGGAAGTTGTTGGTACGTCCGGAATTGCCGCGCGGGGTCTGGTTCTGGGGCGGAGTGGGTCGCGGCAAGAGCTTCCTGATGGACTGCTTCTTCGCCGCCGTGCCTTACCAGCGCAAGCGCCGCGTGCATTTCCACGCCTTCATGCGGGAGATCCACGGGTCCCTGGGCAAGTATCGCAACGAGTCCGATCCGTTGGCGAAGGTTGCCGCGCGTATCGCTCGGGAAACGCGGCTGATGTGTTTCGATGAATTTCACGTGTCCGACATTGCCGACGCAATGATCCTGGGGCGCCTGATGCAGGCCCTGTTCGATGCCGGCGTGCTGTTCTGCATCACATCGAACTATGCGCCAGCCGGGCTCTATCCCAACGGACTGCAGCGCGAACTCTTCCTGCCGACCATCGACCTGCTGCAACAGAAGCTGGATGTCATCGAGATAGATGCGGGCGTCGATTACCGCCTGCGCCTGCTGGAACAGGCCAGCGTCTACCTGGCTGGAGGCGATAGCGCCAACCGCGCGGCCTTCGTGAAAACCTTCAACTCGATCGCCGGCGGAAGCGGCCATGCCCGCCCGATCGAGGTGCTGGGGCGCACGCTGCCCGTGGTGTCCCGGGCACCGGGTGTGATCTGGTTCGATTTCGCCACGCTGTGCGGAGGTCCGCGCTCGCAAAACGACTACCTCTGGCTGGCCAGCCACAATCACACCATGTTCCTTACCGGGGTGCCGAAAATGAGTCCGGACAAATCCAGCGAAGCACGGCGGTTTACCTGGCTGGTCGATGTGCTTTACGACCATCGGGTCAAGTTCATCGTCGGCGCGGCGTGTGCCGCGGAAGAACTCTATACGCAGGGGGTGCAGGCTGTTGAATTCCAGCGCACGGTCAGCCGCCTGGTGGAAATGCGTTCCCTCGAATACCTCGCCAGCCAGCATCGGCAGGAGGAAACCCCACCGGCGGAACCCGCTGCCAATAGCGGGCAGGACGCCTCTTGATTTTCTCCCGGCAGACTCGGTTAGAATGAATCGAGTTCCCCTGAGGAGGAGAACCGCATGCTGCATCAAGGAGAAAAGGCGCCGGAGTTTTCATTGCCGGACGCCGATATGGAATGGTTCGATTTCACGTCGCTGCGCGGCCGGCAGAATGCGGTGCTGTTTTTCTATCCGCGTGACGGCACGCCCTATTGCACGCTGGAGGCAGCCGATTTTTCGGACCATGAAAGCGAATTTGCCCGGCTCGACTGCGTCATCCTCGGTGTCTCGCGTGACGATTGCCTCTCGCACGCGGATTTTCGCGACAAGCACGGCCTGTCGATACGCCTCCTGTCGGACGAGGAAGGCGAAGTCTGTCGCAAATTCGGCGTGTCGCAGTTCCGCGAGCGGGACGGCCACAAGAAGCTCTGTGTAATACGTTCGACATTCATCGTCGACAAGGAAGGCATAGTTCGTCACGCCCTCTACGATGTGCAACCGAAAGGGCATGCCGCCGAGGTCTATCAGCTCGTCAAAGGCCTCAATGGCAAAGGAAGGCACCATGCTCATCGTTAGAAATACCGTCGTCACCCTCAAGTACAGCGTCCGCGATGCGGACGGCAGTTCAATAGACGAAGGCGCGGCTCCCCTGGTCTATCTGCATGGAGGCTACGGCGGCATCTTCGATCGCATCGAAGAAGAACTCCAAGGCAAGGCCGAAGGCGATGTCCTTGAAGTAAGGCTGGAGCCCGAAGACGCATTTGGCGAATACGACGCCGACCTGGTAGCCGTCGAACCGCGCCAGCTGTTCCCTGAAAACATTGAAGTCGGAATGCAGTTCGAGCGCGGCGCCGAGGATGGCGAGAGCGAGGATGGTTTGTTCACGATCACCGACATCGCCGATGACAAGGTGGTGGTCGATGGCAATCATCCGCTGGCCGGCATCTCGCTCATGTTTTCCTGCACCGTAACCGGAGTACGCATGGCGACTGCCGAAGAGATTACGCATGGCCACGTCCATGGCGAGCACGGACATCATCATTGAGGCTTTTCGACCCGCTTGAACAGGAGGGGGCCGCGGCCCCCTTGGCATTTTCGCGTGGCACATCATGACATGCGCCCCCGATCCGGCCGTCACGGTCAAGTGGCCTGATGTTCCGGCGTGCTACGGATGGCTTTCCCTCGACCGACGCGGCCGCTGGCGCTTGAAGGGTGAGATCGTAAGCCATGCCGGCCTGATTGCATTCATCAACAGCCGCTACGGCCCGGATGTCTCGGGGAACTGGATATTCAGCAACGGACCACAGGCGGTGTACGTCGCTCTCGAATACACCCCGCTGGTGTTGCGCCTGCAAGTCGATGGTGCGCTGATCGTGCACACCGGCGCTGCGGCCGGCGCCGCGACAGCCGCATACATCGATGATGAGGGCAATGCCCTGTTGGAAACTTCGCTTGGGTTCGGACTGCTGGACGACCGCGATCTTGCGGATTTTCTTGGCGCCTGCGTCGATCCGCGTGGCGCGCCGGCGACAGATGAGGTATTGCTCGCCGCGATTGCCGGGGACGCGCAGCTGTTCTGGCAAGGAATGCCGCTACAGCGCATCCGGCGGCGCGACGTTGCGCCGCGTTTTGGTTTTCGACCCGCCCCCGCTCCCTGAGCCATCTGTCTTGGTTGGCGGGACGGCGGGGAGAGTGGTTGCGGCGGGTCGATCGACGCTGGCGGGCAGGGTGCTCGAGGAGCAAGGATAATTGCGCATGCTCCCAGACAATGCAACTCCGTCCCTGACGCCGCGACGCCTTTCGCCGCTGAAAGGCCTGCTGCCTTTCCTGCGTCCTTACCGTGCGCGCATTGCGCTGGCTTTCATGCTGCTCTGCCTCGGGTCGACCACCATCCTGCTGGTGCCGCTGGCATTTCGCGACCTGATCGATTTCGGCTTCGGCGACAACGTGCGGAAGAGTGGGGGCCTGCTCGGCACCTTGAGCCTGAACGGACATTTCCTCGCCCTGTTTGGCCTGGCAAGTTTTTGGGCGCTTGTCATTTCGGCGCGTTTCTACATCGTGTCGTGGATCGGCGAGCGGGTAACGGCAGACTTGCGCAATGCCGTCTATCAGCGCGTGCTGGGGCAATCGCCGCAATTCTTCGAGACGCTGCAAACTGGGGAGGTGCTGTCGCGGCTGACCGGCGACACGACGCTGATCCAGACCGTGGTCGGCAGTTCGATTTCCATGGGCCTGCGCAGCCTGGTCCAGTTCATCGGCGGCATGGTGATGCTGGCCGTCACCAGTTTTTATCTGTTCTCGCTGAACCTCGGCCTGATGGCGCTGCTGGTATTGCCCATCCTCGCCATCGGGCGCAAGGTGAAGAAGCTTTCGCGCGAATCGCAGGACCGTGTTGCAGATGCCTCGGCGCTGGCTGGCGAGATCCTCAATGCCATGCCGACGGTGCAGGCCTATACCCAGGAAAGGCAGGAAGCCAGGCGCTTTGCCGAGCGCACGGAACGCAGTTTTGTCACGGCGGTCAAGCGCAGCCGCGTGCGTTCGGCGCTGACGGTGCTCATCATCACCGCCGTGATGGGTACCCTCATCTTCGTCCTCTGGGTCGGCGCGCACCAGGTACGCGAGGGTATTTTGTCCGGTGGACAACTGGCCTCCTTCGTGCTTTACGCCATGCTGGTGGCTGGCGGGGTAGGGACCATGGCCGAAGTCTGGGGCGACGCGATGCGCGCCGCCGGGGCGACGGAGCGCTTGCTGGAACTGCTGCACGCGGAGCCGGCCATTCATGAGGTAGCCGATCCCGACACGCCCGTACATCCGTCGCAGGCGGCGATCCGCTTCGACCACGTCAGTTTCAGCTATCCGGCACGGCTGCAAACGCGCGCGCTGGACGACATTTGCCTGGACATTGCGCCGGGTGAAAGCGTCGCCCTGGTCGGCCCGTCGGGAGCCGGCAAGACCAGCATGTTCCAGTTGCTGCTGCGCTACTACGAAGTGTCGGACGGGAGCATCCGCCTCAATGGGCAGGATATCCGCCAACTCAGCCTGCACGACCTGCGCGGCGGAATAGCCATCGTGCCGCAGGATCCGGTGATCTTTTCTGCCAACGCCCTGGAAAATATTCGCTACGGGAGGGCGACGGCGAGCGACGATGAAGTAATGCGGGCAGCCCGTGCAGCGCTGGTGGACGAGTTCATCGACCGTTTGCCCGATGGCTACCTGACATTCCTCGGTGAACGCGGCACACGCTTGTCTGGCGGACAGCGCCAGCGCATTGCCATCGCGCGTGCGATCCTGAAAGGCGCGCACTTGCTGCTGCTCGATGAGGCGACCAGCGCGCTCGATGCCGAATCGGAAATACTGGTGCAAAAAGGCCTGAATGCCGCCATGGAAGGCCGTACCACGCTGATCATCGCCCATCGTCTGGCGACCGTGCGGATGGTCGACAGGATCGTCGTGATGGAGCGCGGGCGCATTGTCGAGACCGGTACACCGGATGATCTGCGCAACCAGGGCGGGTTATATGCGCGGCTGGCGGCCTTGCAGCTTGAGCTTTGATGGTGCGTGAAACCTCGATGGACGCCAATCCGCAGATCTCAATATATTTACATAATGCCAATTATGCGCATATAAATCTCGATGTGGCCTGCGGTCAATCACTTATTCGGAGGCACCCGCCTTGCGCAAGTACGTGACGATGTCAGAATGGTCCAGCTTCTTGGCGAAGCCGATGGCCGTAAGCCCATCCGGGTCTGCCAGATCCTTCTTGGCACCGGCTTCGACCAAAAGTTGAACGAGATCGAGCTTTCCGAACTTTACCGCAAACATAAGCGCCGTTTGCCCGTTCGGCGCGGGTGCGTCGACCCTGGCGCCCTTGGCAATCAGCAATGCGGTCATGTCCCTGCTGCCGCTGAACATCGCATAGTGGAGCGGCGTCCAACCCGAGGGGTTGAGCTCGGCGCCATGTTCGATCAGCAACTTTGCCGCCTCGACTTCGGGTTTGATCGCGGCCATGAGCAAGGCCGTGTCGCCGTGCTGGTTGGGTCGATTGACGTTGGCACGGCTGGAAAGCAGCGCTTTCACCAAGGGTATGTTGCCGCTGCGGGAAGCGATCATGAGCAGCGTGTTGCCCGCACGGTCGGCTGTGTTCACATCCATCCCCCGCTGCAAAAGACTGACGACCGATGCCGTGTCGTCATTGCCGGCCGCATTGAGAATGTCCTCGTAGGCGCCGCCTTGGGCAATCGAGCAAAAAACTGATAAAACACATGAGACCAGCAAGTTACGCATTGCCTTCGACTCCGAATAGGCGGAAAAAATTGGTGGTGGTGGCATCTGTCAAGGCTTCCAACCCGATTTCTTTCAGCTTCGCCACTTCTTCGGCGACGTGGCGCACCAGGGCCGGGTGATTCAGCTTGCCGCGGTGCGGGACGGGCGCCAGATAGGGGGCATCGGTTTCGACAAGAAGACGATCAAGCGGAACGAAGCGTGCAACCTCTTTGATTTGCAGGGCATTCTTGAACGTGACAATGCCTGAAAAGGAGATGTAAAAGCCGAGCGCAAGGGCGGCCTTGGCAACCTCGAGAGTTTCGGTGAAGCAATGGAATACGCCTCCGACGGCTGAGGCCCCCTCCTCTTCGAGTATCCGCAAGGTATCGGCAGCAGCCTCGCGAGTATGAATAATCAAAGGCTTCCGCGTTTCCCGAGCGGCGCGGATATGGATGCGGAAACGATTGCGTTGCCATTCCAGATCACCCTCGAGGCGATAGTAATCGAGTCCGGTTTCGCCGATAGCTACGACCCTGGGATGATCAGCAAGCCGAATCAGCGTTTCTGCATCCGGATCCTGGCCGTCTTGCGTATCGGGATGGACACCGACCGCCGCGTACAGATTCGGGAACCGCTCGACCAACGCAAGCACGGTCGGGAAACGCTCCAGCGTCACTCCCGCGACCAGAGCCCAACCCACGCCGCTGGATTTCATCGCGGCCAGCAGTTCGTCCTCCCGATCCGCAAAATCTGCAAAATCGAGATGGCAATGGGAATCGACCAACAGGGAATTCACGGTGTGGCAGGTCGCAGGGCGCGCAAGAAATGGGTCGCCATGCTTTCAAGAAAAAGTAATTGATTCAGGGGGTGGCGGGCGCTGCGGCGAAACTGGCCAAGCTCTCGCCAGGCGGCCAAGAGGGCTTTTGGATTCAAGGCCTCAACGCCTTTCGGACGGGGCCAACCGGCGTGATAACGGACTTCGCCGGTCAGCCGTTCCTGCGCGAGATCGAAAAGCCAGCGCTGAATTCCTTCGACCAGGTTCTCCATGCGAAACTGGCCGTCACCCTTGAGCAAACCATCCCATCGAGCGGCAAGTTGCCCGGGATCGGCCGGAGGAGCAAGAAGGGAATCGACCAATGCGTCGATCGGTGCCAATTGCCCCTCCTCTTTCCACTGTGCTACGCGCATCGGGGCGCCGCCGGCAAGGCCGAGATAGCGTTGGGCCTGTTTTTCGAGCCCGGCACCACGCAGCCAATTGGTTGCCACTGCTGTATCGGGAGCACCGAAGGCAAGCACTCGGCAACGGCTGCGAAGGGTCGGTAGCAGGGATTTTGATCGAGTTGATATCAATAAGAAATATACACTTGAAGGAGGTTCTTCAAGTATTTTAAGAAGTGAGTTGGCCGCAGCTGGATTCATCGCCTCGGCTTCCGTGACCACAACGACGCGATTGCCGTTACGGTGACTGCCGACAAAAATGAATCCTTCGAGGTCTCGAATCTGGTCGATGCGGATAATGCCGGAATTTCGCTTCTTGCCCTTTTCTGCGTTCTTCTCGGTCGGGCCCGATTCGGACTCGCCCTCGTCGTCCGGTGCAATGCGTCGAAAGTCCGGATGATTGCCTGCGATCAACCAGCGGCACGAATCGCATTCACCGCAAGCGGTCATGGTGGAAGAAGGGGACTCGCAAAGCAGGAGGGTGGCGACCTGCTCGGCGAATGCCGCCTTTCCCACGCCGGAAGGACCTATCAGCAATGTCGCATGGGGAAGCCGGGCGAGGCCCTGCCCGAGAAACTGCCTGCGCAGCTCGGCGTTCCAATTTATATGCAATATATCAGATTGTTGCAATTATTATCTCAAGTTCTTTGTTAATTTCAGCCGGAGTCCGGGTTGCATCGACGACGCGCACCCGAGAGGGATTTTCCCGGGCAATGCGCAAGTAGGCCGCGCGCACCCTTTCGAAAAATGCGCCGTGTTCCTGCTCGAAACGATCCGGGTTGGGGGTCCCGGCCTGGAGCCGTTTCTGGGCAATTTCAACCGGAGCATCGAAAACCAGGGTCAGGTCCGGTTGCAGGTCGCCCAACACCCATTTCGTCAGATCTTCGAGCTTTTTCCAGTCGAGCCCGCGCCCCCCTCCCTGGTAAGCGAACGAGGCATCGACGAAACGGTCGCAGACGACCCACTCTCCCCGCGCCAGCGCCGGCTGGATAACCTGCGCGACATGTTCGCGGCGGGCGGCGAACATCAGCAAGGCCTCGGTTTCCAGGTGCATCGGTTCGGACAGCAGGAGGGTACGCAGCTTCTCTCCGAGAGACGTGCCGCCGGGTTCGCGGGTGGCGACCACGGTATGTCCCGATTGGCGCAAGCGATCGACCACCCAGGCGTGCTGGGTGCTTTTCCCGGCACCATCGATGCCCTCGAAGCTGATGAAACGTCCGCGCGCCATGGGCTAGCGCTTCTGGTACTTGGCGACGGCGCTGTTGTGCTCGTCGAGGGTGGCGGAAAACTGGCTTGAGCCATCGCCGCGAGCGACGAAGTACAGCATGTCGCTCGGCGGCGGTTTGGCCGCCGCCTGGAGCGACGCCTGGCCCGGCATGGCGATCGGGGTGGGCGGCAAGCCGACCCGGGTATAGGTGTTCCATGGCGTATCAGTCAGCAGATCCACCTTGCGCAAATTGCCGTCGAAACGCTCGCCCAGGCCGTAAATCACGGTCGGATCTGTCTGCAGCGGCATTCCGCGACGCAGCCGATTGACAAAAACCGCGGCTACTTGCGCACGGTCTGCGGGCAAGCCGGTTTCCTTTTCCACTATGGAGGCCAGGATCAGCAATTCGTAGGGTGTTTTTACCGGCAGCGTGGTTTCGCGCGTTTCCCAGGTGGCGGCCAACCTGGGCTGCATCGCCCGGTAGGCCCGGCGCAGGACGTCGATGTCGCTGCTGCCCTTGTCGAAAAGGTAGGTATCGGGGAAGAACAGCCCTTCCGGATGGGCTTCCTTCGCGCCCAAAAGCACCAGGAGTTTTGTATCGCTCAGCGTCTCGGTGTCGTGGGCGAGATCCGGATGCTCGTTCAGCAAGGTGCGAAACTGACGGAAAGTCTTGCCTTCGGCCAGCACCAGTTCGCCTTGGGAAACGTCGCCCCGGGTCAGTTTGTCGAGCAGCGCCAGGGCGGTTACCCCCCCGTCTACCTCATAGCTGCCGGCCTTTATCTTTGCCGAACGCCCCAGAATGCGCCCCAGCAGTTCCAGCTGCCATGCCGGAAGATCGATACCCGCAGACTCGATCACCTGTGCCGCCGTGCGCAGGCTGGCACCGGCAGGTATCGAGAACATGGTCGGATCGCTGCGCATCGGCAGATGGCGCGTGGTAAACCAGCTGACCCCCATGATCGCGGCGACAAATGCGAGAATCACCGCAAGCAGGATGAACTTGAATGTACGCATGATGTCTTGAATTAGTAGGTAGCGGCGCAATCTGCAGCGTGCTCGCGATAATAGCATCCCGAATCTCCCAACCCGGACGCACTTCATGACTCAGGAATGGAATTCTTTCCTTGCTGCCCAAGGCCTGGCGGCGGACGGCAGTTGCTTCGGCGGCAACTCCGACGAACTGCTCATGGCCCGCGACAAAGCCGTGATGGCGCCTCTGCCCGACCTCGGGCTGATCCGTGCCAGCGGGGTCGATTCCGCCACTTTTCTGCACAACCTGCTGACCAACGACATCAGCGGCATCGGGCCCGACGGTGCGCGCGTTGCCGGCTTTTGCACCGCCAAGGGACGCCTGCTGGCCTTGCTGCTGATCTGGCGTGACGGCGACGATTTCCTTCTGATGCTGCCGCGCGACATCCTGCCCATGATCTTGAAAAAGCTGTCGATGTACGTGCTGCGCTCGAAAGTCAAGCTGAGTGACGCGAGCGAAGAAAAGGTCTTGATCGGACTTTCCGGCGCCGTCTCGCCAGCGCCGACTTTTGCTCGAGAACTCGACAAACTTGAACGCTTCGGCGTCACCAGCATGGATGGGACCCAAGCGATCCGGCTGGATGAAACGCGGTGGCTGCTGGTGCTCGAACCCGCTTCGGCGACGTCCATCTGGCGGGAACTGGCGACATCCGTCCGGCCGGTCGGCACCGCAGCATGGCATTGGCTGGAGATCGCCGCCGGGCAGCCGCGCGTCGTCACAGCCACCCAGGACGCATTCGTGCCGCAGATGCTGAACATGGAACTGCCCGCAGTGGCCGGGGTGAGTTTCACCAAGGGCTGCTATCCCGGCCAGGAAATCGTGGCTCGCACTCATTACCTCGGCAAAGTCAAGCGGCGTACCTTTCGCGCCAGGCTTACGACTGCCGCGGCGCCCGGCACACAAGTCTATGCGCCTGAAACCGGCGAACAGCATTGCGGCGCGATCGTCAGCCTGGCGCCCTCCCCGGCCGGCGGTTTCGAATGCCTGGTCTGCGTCCAGGTCGGCGCCGTCGAAGCCGGTGAAGTGCATGTCGGCGCACCGGCCGGAGAAGTCCTCGAGTTCCTGCAACTGCCTTACGAACCTGGCTGATTTTTCGGCATGTGCCTGATCCTCCTCGCCTGGAAGGTGCATCCGGCCTACCCTCTGGTCGTGGCGGCCAATCGCGACGAATTCTTCGTCCGTCCGACGGCAGCGGCGAGCTTCTGGCAGGATGCCCCGCAGATACTCGCCGGGCGCGATCTGGAGGCCGGTGGTACCTGGATGGGCATAACCCGCAGCGGGCGATTTGCCGCACTGACCAATTTCCGTGATCCGGCGCAGAATCGCAGCGGCACGCCTTCGCGCGGAGCGCTGGTGGCGGAGTTCCTGGCAGGAAGCGAAGCACCCCAGGACTATCTCCAACGCATTGCCGCGCGGGGCCGCGAATACAACGGCTACAACCTGCTGGCGGGCGATGCTGATACCCTGTGCTGGTCGTCGAACATGGGCGGCTCGCCGCGGCAGCTCGGGCCGGGTGTCTATGGCGTATCCAATCACCTGCTCGATACCGCATGGCCAAAAGTCGGCGCCGGCAAGACGGCGCTGGCCCGATCCCTGGAGTGCCTCCCCGACGACATCGCGCTGTTCTCGCTGCTGCGCGACGACGGCATCCACCCCGACGAGCAACTGCCGCAAACCGGGATCCCGCTCGACTGGGAGCGCCTGCTTTCCTCGGCCTTCGTCAGGTCGCCGGACTACGGTACGCGAAGTTCCACGGTGATGTGCGTCGGCAACGACGACTGGATCAGCTTCGACGAACAGACCTGGCTGCCCGGTGCCAAACCGGGCGGGCGGATGCGCTACCGCTTCACATCCCGGACAGCCTAGGGCAGCGAACGCACCATGGCCCGGTGCGGAATCCCGGCCTCCATGAATTCCGGCCCTTCCTCGACGAAGCCGAAGCGGCGGTAGAAGCCGCTCGCATGCGTCTGCGCGTGCAGGGCCAGGTGCCGCAGGCTGCGGCCGGCCGCCTCTTCCAGCAGGCGTTCCAGCAGGGCGCGGCCGACGCCCTTGCCGCGCCAGTCGGCCAGCACCGCCATGCGACCGATATGTCCGTCCGCAAGCAGGCGCCCGGTACCGATCGCCCCGCCGTCGGCATCGGTCGCAAGGACATGGCGGCTCGCCGCGTCGTGCTCGTCCATTTCGATCGCGCGCGGTACGTTCTGCTCCTCGACAAAGACCAACTCGCGGACCCGTCGTGCCGGCCCGCCGAGTTCATCCCACGAACCGGCCGCAAGGCCGAACTCGACGATATCCACCGGCGTGCGCGCGGGGACCAGGTCGAACAATTCGATGATGTCGCTGTTATGCATGCGCACGCAGCCGATCGAACCGGGGGTGCCCATCGCCACCGTATCGGGCGACCCGTGCAGATAGATGTAGCGGCGCATGGTGTCGACCTCGCCGAGCCGGTTGCGCCCCGGCTCCCTGCCCGACAGCCAGAGGATGCGCGTCAGGATCCAGTCGCGGCCGGGAAACTGCCCGGCCAGTTGCGGCGTCCATTTCACGCCGGTCGGACGGCGGCGCCCGAAGACCGTGTTCGCCGTCGCGCCGGTGCCGACTTTTGCCCGCACGACATGCCGTCCGCGCGGCGTACAAAAGCTGCCGTTCTGCTCGCCGGGACCGTTTTTGGCCGTGGAGACGCGGTAGCGGCGCAGCAGCATGCCGAGTTCGTCGTGCAGTTCGAGGGTTTGTTGCGGCAGGCTGATGCGGATGCGCATGGCGGGAGGGCTCACGCCACCAGGGTACGCCCGCGCCGCGCGGCGAAGAAGGCCGACAGCAGGCTGCCGCAGTCCGCGGCCCGCACGTCGCCACGCACGGTCGTGTGGTGGTTGAGTCGCGCTTCGTCGAACAGGTCCACCACGCTGCCGGCGGCCCCCGTCTTCGGGTCGCGCGCACCGAACACGACGCGCGCGACGCGCGCATGCATGATCGCGCCGGCGCACATGGCGCAGGGTTCCAGGGTTACGTACAGGGTGCAGCCCGGCAAGCGGTAGTTGCCAAGCCGGGCGGCGGCATCGCGCAGGGCGACGATTTCAGCATGGGCAGTGGGATCGCGGCGGCCGACCGGCTGGTTGAAGCCGCGCCCGACCACTTGCCCGTCGACCACCACCAGCGCGCCGACCGGCACTTCGCCGCTGGCGCCCGCCTCGCGCGCCAGATCCAGCGCCAGCCCCATGAATTCGTCGTCATCCATGGGGCCGATTATGGCATTGCCGCCGGTGTCTTTGCCCTAGGCGTTCTTGCTGACCGTGCCACCCGAGTCCATCAGTTGCGCCTGTGCGG
>CAZGQB010000028.1:0-13635 GCA_964527055.1 uncultured Sulfuritalea sp. | reverse complement strand
ACCGCGCAATTTGCCCGCCGTAGCCGTTTTGCGCCAAACTGCCGCCATGGACTCCAATCTCACCGATATCAGTCGCGTCATACAACTGGCGGTGGCGCCCGTCTTCCTGCTGACCGCGATCGCCACGCTGATCAACGCGCTGAACACGCGACTGGGCCGCATCGTCGACCGCCGCCGCGTGGTGCAGGAGCGCCTGCCGGCGCAGGCGGCCGATGCCGGCGCGGCCGCGCAGGTCGAGATTGGCATGCTGGTGCGGCGCAGCCGGCTGGTGTATTACGCGATTTTCGGCGCCGTGCTCTCGGCCCTGCTGGTCTGCCTGGTGGTCGCCGGCGCCTTCCTCGGCGCCCTGCTCGGTGTGGACATCGCGCGCAGCGTCGCGGCCCTGTTCATCGCCGCGATGCTGGCCATGATCGCGGCGCTCGGTCTGTTCCTGCGCGAGGTCTTCCTCGCGGTACGCTCCGGCACCCACAACAAGCCTTGAGGCGGGCCGGATGCGCCACCTGATTGCCACGCTGGCCCTGGGGCCGATCCTCCTGGCGCAAGGGCGCCATGTGCGGCGCACGGTGCCCGAACTTCCCGAGCCCGAGGGGCCACGCAGCGGTATCGCCGGCAGCGGCCCCGTGCTGCGTCTGCTCATCGTCGGCGATTCGGCGGCGGCCGGCGTCGGTGCGCCAAGCCAGGACGAGGCACTCGCCGGCCAACTTGCCGTAGCGCTGGCGCCGACTTTTCGCCTGCACTGGAAACTGCTGGCCTTCACCGGTGCGACCACCGCCGACATGCTCGACCGCCTGCGCCGCGAAGCCGCCGAGCCCTTCGACGTGGTGGTCACCTCGCTCGGCGTGAACGACGTCACCGGCAGGCGTTCGCTCGCCACCTGGCGCCGGCAGCAGGAGGATCTCGTCGACCTGCTGGCCGCCCGCTTCGGCGCGCGTTACATCCTGCTCAGCGGCCTGCCGCCCATGCACCGCTTCCCGTCCCTGCCGCAGCCGTTGCGCTGGTACATCGGCAGCCGCGCGCGCGATTTCGATCGCGTGCTGGCGGAAGTCGCGGCGAGCCGGCCCGACTGCGAATTCCTCGCCCTGGGCCATGAGATGATGGACACCTCCGCCATGGCCGGCGACGGCTTCCACCCCGGGCCGCCGATCTATGCGCTGTGGGCGTGCGAGGCGGCACGGCGGATCAACGACTGCACGCAGGAGAAACCATGATCGACCTGTATTACTGGACCACCCCCAACGGCCACAAGATCACCATCTTCCTCGAGGAAACCGGTATCGAACACCGCATCCTGCCGATCAACATCGGCAGGGGCGAACAGTTCGCCGCCGACTTCCTCAAGATCGCGCCGAACAACCGCATCCCGGCCATGGTCGACCACGCGCCGGCCGACGGCGGCGCCCCGATTTCGCTCTTCGAGTCCGGCGCCATCCTGCTCTACCTCGCCGACAAGACCGGGCAGTTCATCGCGCCGGATCTGCGCGGGCGCAACGAAACCCTGCAGTGGCTGTTCTGGCAGATGGGCGGCCTCGGCCCGATGGCCGGGCAGAACCACCACTTCACCCAATACGCGCCGGAGAAGATTCCTTACGCCATCGAGCGCTACACGAAGGAAACCGCGCGCCTTTACGCCGTGCTCGACAAGCGCCTGGCCGACCGCGAGTTCGTCGCCGGCGACTATTCGATCGCCGACATGGCCTGCTACCCGTGGATCGTGCCGCACCGGAAGCAGGGGCAGAACCTCGACGACTTCCCGCACCTCAAGCGCTGGTTCGGCGCCATCCGCGAACGGCCGGCGACGCAGCGCGCCTACGCGCTGGTGGAAAAGATCAACCCGGCGCCGGTAATCACCGACGCGGAGAAAAAGATACTGTTCGGCCAGGACGCAGGCA
The DNA here is from genome assembly GCA_964527055.1 of uncultured Sulfuritalea sp. Lineage (GTDB taxonomy): Bacteria > Pseudomonadota > Gammaproteobacteria > Burkholderiales > Rhodocyclaceae > Sulfuritalea. The sequence goes on along the minus strand of CAZGQB010000028.1, from coordinate 11,746 downwards.
CCGTGCGCCCCGGCTGATCCCGGGCCCGCCCGGCTTCAGCCCGGCGCACCGTGCAGCGCCTTCGCCAGCAGCGCGGTGCAGGCATACACCGCGTCGATGCAGGGTGTCGGCGTTGCGGTGAGGCGGCCAAGTTCGCGCACCGAACCGACCAGGGCTTCGAGCTCCAGTTCGCACCCGGCTTCGACATCCTGCAGCATCGAGGTCTTGTGCGCACCGACGCGCTCGGCGCCGGCGATGCGCTTTTCCAGCGGGACGCGAAAGTTCGCGCCGAGTTTTTCGCCTATGGCCTGCGCTTCGCGCATCATGTCCGCCGCGAGTTCGCGGGTCGGCGGGAAGCGGCAGATGTCGACCATGGTGGCGCGGGTCAGCGCGCTGATCGGGTTGAAGCTGAGGTTGCCCCAAAGCTTGAGCCAGATTTCGGAGCGGATGTCGGACGTGACCGGTGCATCGAACCCGGCACCCGCCAGGACCTGCGCCAAGGCCGCCAGGCGCCCGCTGCGGCTGCCGTCGGGTTCGCCGAGGGTGAGGCGATTGCCTTCGACGACCTTGACCACTCCCGGCGCAAGCCGCACCGAAGCGGGATAGACCACGGCGCCGATGACGCGCTCGAACTCGATGCCGGCGGCGATGCTGCCGTCGCCATCGACCGTTTCGAGGGTGCGTCCCTGCCAGGGTCCGGCCAGTCCCTGGAAGTACCACCAGGGAATGCCGTTCTGCAGGGTTACCACGGCCGTGTCGGCATGAAACAGGCCGCGCAGCGCGGGCAGCACGTCCCTGATCTGGTAGGCCTTGACCGCCAGCAGGATGACGTCCTGCGGGCCGGCCTCGGCGAGGGACACGGCCTTGATCCGGGCGGCATGGCGCTCGCTGCCGTCGGCCTCGATCAGCCGCAGCCCGTCGGTGCGGATCGCGGCGAGTTGCTCGCCGCGGTCGATGCATACGACATTCTCCCCGGCGAGCGCGAGGCGCGCGCCGAGGTAGCCGCCGACGGCACCGGTACCGACGATGGCAATCTTCATCGACGTGCTTCCATCCGACCCGTCCGCCACCGCGCCGCTATGCCAGCAAGCCGTGCAGCATCTTGCTCGCCAGCAGTGCGAGGAAACCGCCGAAGGCGCGCTTCAGCTGTTTCACCGGCAGCCTGTGGGCGGTTTTGGCACCCAGCGGCGCGATCAGCATGCTCATCGCCACCACGCCGATAAAGGCGGGCAGGTAGATATAGCCGAGCGAATACTCCGGCAGGCCGCCGATTTTCATGCCGCTGGCGATGTAGCCGACGGTGCCGGCCACGGCGATCGGGAATCCCAGCGCCGCCGAGGTGCCTACCGCCTGGTGGATCACCACGTTGCAAAACACCATGAAGGGAATCGAGAGGAAGCCGCCGCCGGCGGCCACCAGGCTCGACACGATCCCGATCAGGCTGCCGGCCGCGACCATGCCGGGCGTTCCCGGCAACTGGCGGTGCGGCTTGGGCTTGAAGTCGAGCACCATCTGGATCGAGGCGTAGTAGACGATGGCGGTGAACACCATGGCCAGCGGACGCGTCGGCACCCAGGTGGCGATGAAGGACCCGCCAAGGGTGCCGATCACCAGCCCCGGCGCGAAGCTTTTGACGATGTCCCAGCGCACGGCGCCGTGGCCGTGGTGTGCGCGCATGCTGGAAATCGAGGTGAACACGATGGTCGCCATCGATGTCCCCAGCGCGAGATGCATGGTGTGCTCGAGCGGAAACTGCTGCGCCGTGAACAACATGAACAGCAGCGGCACGATGGTCAGCCCGCCGCCGACGCCGAACAGGCCGGCGACGAAACCGGCAAAGATGCCGAGCAGCGGATAGGCCAGCCACCAGAGCGTCATTTGTTCACCTTGCCGATCAGCTTTCCGGTGATGAATTTCCATTCCGCCGGATCGACCGGCGTGATCGACAGGCGATTGCCGCGCTGCAGGACGCGCATGTTGGCGAGTTCGACATGCGCGCGCAGTTCGTCGAGGCCGACCAGCCGCGTCTTCCTCACGACGCGGACGTCGACGTTGACCCAGCGCGGATTCTCCGGCGTCGACTTGGGGTCGTAATAGGGACTTTTGCGGTCGAACTGGGTGCGGTCGGGGTAAGCGAGTTGCGCCACCTCGGCCAATCCGGCGATGCCCGGCTCCGCGCATGAGGAATGGTAGAACAGCACGCCGTCGCCGACCCGCATCTGGTCGCGCATGAAGTTGCGCGCCTGGTAGTTGCGCACGCCCCACCAGTCGACGGTCTGCCGCGGCATGGCCAGCACGTCGTCGATGCCGACCACCCCGGGTTCTGTTTTCATCAGCCAGTAGCGCATCCGTTCCCCGCTTTCCAGGACTTCATTCCCTGCTTTCGCCGTATCGCCAGCGCCGACTTTTCTCATGCCACGCCGAGGATCCAGCCCTCGACCCGCGCCACCGCGCGTTGTGACGACGACAAGTCGGGCTTGAGCACCGCCGGCAGGCGACCATCGTGATCCGCCTGCCGCAGCCAGCTGGCTATGGTACAGGCATCGCGCTGGTCGGGTGTGCGGTCCCCGGGCGCATAGGCATGTTTCCATAGGGCGGGATAGACCTCGGCCAGCGCCGAACGCCCCGCCGGAATATCCCATCCGTCGAAGGGCCAGAAATGTACCCGGGCGCCAAGCTGCCGGCGCAGGTAGCGCAGCCAGGGAATGCCTGCATGGGTGGATTTCGCCACCGATCCCTGCACATCGAAATGGAATACCGACTTCGCCTTGCAGCGCTCTTCGCACAAGCGCCGCCAGCGCGAGTTGCCCTTGCGGGCCTCACCATTGCCGCACAGGCCGTCACGGACGAAATCGACGTAGGTGTGATCGGCATCCGTCGGCCAGTGCCGCTGAAAATCGTCGAGGAAGGCCGGCCAGTCGGCGGGCAGGTCATGCAGCTCGAAGTAGCGTAGCGGAAAGGAAAAGCCGTGGTCGATGCCGACCAGTGTCGGCGCCTCCTCGGCCAGGCGTTCCACCAGCCATTCCGCAATGCCGCGCCGTGTCCAGTATTTGCGCGGGCCGGGAGGCGGCACCACCTCGGTGGCGGGCGCCTTGCCCTGCGCCAGATAAACGCGCAAACCCTTCAAGCTGGCGTTGGGTGTTTCGGCGCCGGAATAATCGATGCCGACGTAGCGGGAGAATGCCGGCATCGGCTTACGTCGGCGCAAGCTGAAATAAAAAGGGGGCGCGGAAGAACCCGCGCCCCGCTGTTTCGTTCCCCCGCGAGTGCCGTTTGGCCGGCATCCTGAACCTGGGTTCAGAGAGGCCACTTTCCTGCCGCTTCAGGTTCGCTCGCTGGGAGCGATCACAACGGCGGCGTCTTTGGGCTGCGGCCGGTGCCAATGGATATTGGTTCAAGGAATCTATGGCCTTGGCGAACACCGCAGGGGAAACCCCGGGAAGCCAGGCAACTCATTTGCGAACCGGATGCGGGCGTTGTCAGAACAACTGCTCGTGCTGCGCCAGCGATTCGTCAAGCTTGGCTTCGATGAAATTCATTCTACGCTGAACCGATTCGCTTTCAAGAGCCAGAGCAACATTTGCCGGAGTATTTTTTGCTGCCAGCAATTCATGGGCCAGGTTGAGGGCCATCATCGCCGCGGTGCGCTCTCCACCGGCCCGCGCGCTGTTGGGTGCCTTTTCGCCGGCTTCCCTGAATTTGTCTTCCAGATAGGCCACCGCAGCCTGCAGCGCCTCGCGTTCGGCCGGTTCGCAGGCGACGCGATAGTCCTTGCCCAGCAGCCTGACTTCAATGGTTTTGCTCATTCTTCGGGTAACCGCGCCATCAGGCTCTCAAGGCGCACGCGCGCGCGCTCGACCTTCTGCGCCAGCGCGGCTTTTTCAGCCTCCAGGCCGGCGACGTGGGCGCGCAGCGCCTGGTTCTCGCCGCGCAGGCTGGCGCAGACGGCGACGATCTGGTCGACCTTGCGCTCAAGGGAGTCGAGGGAAACGTTCATGGCGGCAAGTTTCGTGGAAAAGCTTAATCAGGTCAAGCAACAAGCATCCGAACTGAATGTACTTTACCAAGCCTTGCGGCAATGAGCCTCAGTGCGCCGCATCCCAGTTGGCGCCCACTCCGACTTCGACCAGAAGCGGCACCTTCAGCTGCGCGACGCCGCCCATCAGCCCGGGCAGGGTCTCGCGCACCAGCGCCAGTTCCGCTTCCGGCACTTCCAGCACCAGTTCGTCATGCACCTGCAGGATCAGCAGGGTCTGCAGCTTCTGCGCATCGAGCCAGTCCTGCACGGCGAGCATGGCGCGCTTGATCAGGTCGGCGGCGGTGCCCTGCATCGGCGCGTTGATTGCGGCGCGCTCCGCGCCCTGGCGGCGGCCGGCATTCGACGACTTGATCTCGGGCAGCCTCAGGCGGCGGCCGAACACGGTCTCGACATAGCCCTTGTCGCGCGCGCCGGCGCGGGTCTCTTCCATGTAGCGGGCGACGCCGGGATAGCGCGCGAAGTAGCGGTCCATGTAGGCCTGCGCCGCGCTGCGGTCGACGCCGATCTGTTTCGCCAGGCCGAAGGCGCTCATGCCGTAGATCAGGCCGAAATTGATCGCCTTGGCGGCGCGGCGCTGCTCGCCCGTGACCTCGATCGGCGTCAGGCCGAAGACTTCGGCGGCGGTGGCGCGATGCACGTCCTCGCCCTGGGCGAAGGCTTCCAGCAGGCGCGGGTCGTCGGAGAGGTGGGCCATGATGCGCAGCTCGATCTGCGAATAGTCGGCGCTGACGATACGGCGATGCGCCGGCGCGATGAAGGCGGAGCGGATGCGGCGGCCTTCCGCCGTGCGGATCGGGATGTTCTGCAGGTTGGGGTCGGTCGAGGCCAGCCGGCCGGTGACGGCGGTGGCCTGGCCGAAGCTGGTGTGCACGCGGCCGGTGGCCGGGTCGATCATCTTCGGCAGCTTGTCGGTATAGGTGTTCTTCAGCTTGGCGAAGCTGCGGTGCTCGAGGATCTTCTTCGGCAGCGGGTAGTCCTCGGCCAGTTTCTCCAGCACTTCCTCGTCGGTCGAGGGGCCGCCCGAAGGAGTTTTCTTCACCACCGGCAGGCCCTGTTGGTTGAACAGTATCTCGGCCAGCTGTTTCGGTGAATTCAGGTTGAAGGGCTGGCCGGCCAGCTGCTGCGCCTCGGCCTCGATGGCCATGATCTTGCGTCCGAGTTCGTCGCTTTGCTGCGCCAGCGCCGCCGCGTCGATCAGCACGCCGTTGCGTTCGATGCGGAACAGCACCTCGGCAATCGGTAGTTCGAGGTCGCGGTAGAGCGCTTCGAGCTCCGGCGCGGCCGCGAGTTGCGGGCGCAGCACCTGGTGCACGCGCAGCGTGACGTCGGCATCCTCGGCGGCATACTCGGCGGCGCGCGCGACATCGACCTGGGCGAAGGAAATGCGGTTGGCGCCCTTGCCGGTGATGTCGTCGTAGGCGATGGTCTTCAGCCCGCAATGCCGCGCCGCCAGCGCACCGAGGTCATGCACCTTGTCGGATTCCAGCACATAGGATTGCAGCAGCGTGTCCTCGACGATGCCGCGCAAGCGCACGCCGTGGTTGGCGAAGACGTGGCGGTCGTACTTGAGGTGCTGCCCGAGCTTGCCGTGCCGCGGCGACTCCAGCCAGGGCCTGAGCTTCTCCAGCGTCGCCGCCAGCGGTAGTTGCGCCGGCGCACCGGCATAGCTGTGACCCAGCGGCAGGTAGGCGGCGCGCACATTGGCACCCGAACTCGCGCCTTCCATGACGGCGAAGGAGATGCCGACCAGTCGTGCCCGCAGCGGGTCGAGGTCGGTGGTTTCGGTATCGAGCGAGGTCAGCGGCGCGGCGGTGATGCGCGCGATCCAGGCATCGAGCGCCGCTGCGTCGAGGATGCATTCGTACGCACTGCGGTCCGGTTCGACCGTGGGCGCCGCAGGAAAAGTCGGCGCTGCCGATACGGCGATTCGCGGCCGGGCGGGCGGCGGTGCCTCGCCGCATAATTCGCGCAACCAGCCCTTGAATTCCAGCCGCCCGTATAGCTCGGTCAGCTTCTCCTTGTCCGGCGCCTGCGGCACCAGTTCGCTGACCGACAGCGGCAGCGGCAGGTCGCAGACCACGGTCACCAGCTTGATCCCCAGCGGCAGGAAGTCGAGGTGCTTCCGCAGGTTTTCGCCCACCGCACCGCCGATCTCGCCGGCATGGGCGACGATGGCATCGAGCGAGCCCCAGGTGTCCAGCCATTTCACGGCGGTCTTGGGCCCGACCTTGGGCACGCCGGGAATCCCGTCCGAGGTGTCGCCCACCAGCGCCAGGTAATCGATGATGCGTTGCGGCGGCACGCCGAACTTGGCCTTGACGCCGGCCTCGTCGAGCACTTCGTTGCTCATGGTGTTGACCAGCCGGACGCGCGGATTCACCAGCTGGGTGAGGTCCTTGTCGCCGGTGGAAATCACGCAGTCGATGCCGCCCGCCGTCGCCTGTCGCGACAGGGTGCCGATCACGTCGTCGGCCTCGACGCCGTCTACCATCAGCAGCGGCCAGCCGGCCGCGCGGATGCATTCGTGCAGCGGCGCGATCTGCGCCGCGAGGTCTTCCGGCATCGAGGGGCGGTGCGCCTTGTACTCCGGATACCAGTCGTCGCGGAAGGTCTTGCCCTTGGCGTCGAATACCACGGCGCGATAATCTGACTTATAGTCGGCTTCGAGCACGCGCAGCATCGACAGCACGCCGCGGACCGCGCCCGTGGGCTCGCCGGCGGCAGTGCGCAGGTCGGGCAGGGCGTGGAAGGCGCGGTAAAGGTAGGACGAGCCGTCGACGAGGAGCAGCGTGGGCATGGAGGAGGATGCTGTATGAATGAGAAGGAAAAGCTGCCGAAGGGCCTCGCGAAGGGCGCCGCCGCCTACGAGGCGCCTCCCGCCCGGCAGGCCGCCACCAGCGCCCGCGAGGCCTGGCGGGTGTTCGGCATTATGTCAGAGTTCGTCGAGGCGACCGAGCGCCTGGCCGCGGTGCGGCCGGCCGTGTCGATCTTCGGCAGCGCGCGCGTCACACCCGATTCACCTTACTACCAGCTCACCGAGCAGATCGCCCGGCAGCTGTCCGATGCGGGCTTCTCGGTGGTCTCCGGCGGCGGCCCCGGCGTCATGGAGGCGGCCAACAAGGGCGCCTTCGAAGGCAAGAGCCTGTCGATCGGGCTCAACATCCAGTTGCCGCACGAGCAGCAGGCCAACCACTACCAGGACATCTCGCAGAGCTTCCGCCATTTCTTCGCCCGCAAGTACATGTTCGTCAAGGTCGCGGCCGCCTATGTGGTGATGCCCGGCGGCTTCGGCACGCTCGACGAACTGCTGGAAGCGCTGACCCTGATCCAGACCGGCAAGACGCCGCGCATTCCGCTGATCCTGGTCGGCGCCGGGTTCTGGGCCGGCATGCTCGACTGGTTCCGCGACCGGCTGGTGGCGGAAAAAATGATCGACGCTGCGGACATCGACCTGCTGCAGGTCATCGACGAGCCCGAACGCGTGGTGGCGGCGATCTTCGACCATTACGAGACGCGCGGCTTCGGTCCGCTGCCGGAAGAGCACGAATTGCTGCTTAACCTTTGATAAACTGGCAGCTCTTCTGTAAGGATCCACCATGCGCCGCGCCCTCGCCCTGCTGTTTTCCGCCCTTGCCCTGAACGTTGCCGCGCAGACCCAGCCGCCGAAGCTGGAGCCGATTCCGGAGCCGCCCCCGCCGCCGGTCAGCCTGGACGAGCCGCTGGAGCCGCAGGTCACCATCCTGCGGCGCGGGGAAGACAAGGTCGAGGAATACCGCATGAACGGCAAGCTCTACATGCTCAAGGTCACGCCGCCGCAAGGCGTGCCCTACTACATGATCGACAATGCCGGCGACGGACACTTCATGCGCCACAGCCTGGACTCCGGCATCCGCGTCCCGATGTGGGTGATCGGCACGTTCTGAGGGTGCCGCCGAACCCCGGCGACGGCATGGACCGCCCTGCCATCGCCGTATCACCAGCGCCGACTTTCGATGTGGCCCGCTGCGGGCAGGTGTTCACGCCGCCCGCAATCGTCGACCGCATGCTGGCGCTGTGCCGCAACGCCGGCCGCGGCCGCGTGCTCGATCCGGCCTGCGGCGATGGCGCCTTCTCCAACCGCATTCCCGGCTGCGTGGCGATCGAGATGGATGCCGCCCATTGCCCGCCGGGCGCGCTCAACATCGACTTCTTCAGCTACCCGGAGGGCGAGCAGTTCGCCACCGTGATCGGCAACCCGCCTTACGTCAAGGCGCGCGACATCCTGCCGCAGACCGCCGTGCGCCTGCGCTCCGACCTGCTCGACGGCCATGCCAACCTCTACCTGCACTTCATCGAGAAGTGCGTGCGCCACCTGCAGCCGGGCGGCGAACTGATTCTCATCACGCCGCGCGACTTCCTCAAGGCCACCGGCGCCGGGCGGCTCAACACCTGGCTCCACGACCAGGGCACCATCACCGATTTCGAGGATCTCGGCGACGCAAGGATCTTCGCCGGCGCCGCGCCCAACTGCGCCATCTGGCGCTTCGAGAAAGGCAATCTCGGGCGACGCCTGCACGACGGCCGGCGCATGGCCCTGTCCGGCGGCCAGCTGATGTTCACCCGCGGCATCTACAGCCTGCCGCTGGCCAGCGTGTTCGCCGTCAAGGTCGGCGCGGTTTCCGGCGCCGACGAAATCTTCAGCAACGAGGAACATGCCAATACCGAGTTTGTCTGTTCCAGAACGGCGCAGACCGGCGCCACGCGGCGCATGATCTGGCTCGAGCGCGAGGGGCCGATCGCCTGGCTCGAACAACACAAGAAGCGCCTGCTGGCGCGTCGCGTGACGCGCTTCGACGAAAGCAACTGGTGGAAGTGGGGCCGCCGCCACCATGTTTCCGATGCGCCGCGCATTTACGTCAATAACAAGACCCGCAATCCGCGCCCCTTCTTCCTCCATCCCTGCAACGACTACGACGGCGCCGTGATGGCGCTGTTCCCGCATCGCGCGACGATGAAAAAGGCCGACCTGCGGCGCCTGACGGACATGCTCAACGACGTCGACTGGCACGAACTCGGCTTCGTCTGCGACGGCCGCTTCCTCTTCTCCCAGCGCAGCCTGGAGCAGACCCTGTTGCCCGAGGCCTTCGCCGAATTCGCGGTCAAGGGCCTGGTGTAAGGGGTTACCACCGGTTTGCAACTCTCGGTACGCCGGTGTTACCATGGTGGCACCTTATGGCAACAGGTGCCGAACAATGTCCACCACTTCGCTGAAGCTCTCCGAGGAACTCAAGCAACGCGCTGTTGCGGCTGCTGAAAAGAAAGGGATGTCGCCACATGCGTTCATGGTAAATGCGATAGAGCAGGCAGCCACTGCGGCCGAGTTGCGTGCCAATTTCGTAGGCGAGGCTCTGGCGGCACGGGAACAAATGTTGAGCACCGGGAAGGGCTACGATTCCCGTGAGGTGCACACCTACCTCAAGGCGCGGATATCCGGCAACAAGTCCGCGAAGCCGAAAGCCAAGTCTTGGCAAAGCTGATCTATTCTGGAAGAGCGCTCGCTGATCTCGAAAGGCTGACCGACTTCCTGCTCGAGACCGATCCGTCCGCCGCTGCCGAGACGGTTGGATTGATCGAGGAAGCAGTTGAACTATTAAGGCGGCATCCACTTATCGGCCGCCCCGTGGAACATGAATTGCGAGAGCTGGTGATATCCAGAGGGCGTACAGGGTATGTGGCCCTCTATGGTTTCGAGGAAGACCGGGATGCCGTCCTGATTCTTGCGATCCGCCATCAACGTGAAGCCGGTTATCGGAGCCAGGATGATGACTGAGTCAGGCCAGGAACCGCCATTCCGGGGCCGCGAAGCGGAACCCGGAATCCATTGTCCTTGCTCGAAAGCCACTGGCTTCCCGCGGTCGCGGGAATGACGGCAACGGGCACATCCGAGGCATTCAAATCACCCCGGCACTCACCGTCGGATGACCGCAGAACTACTACAATGCAGTCACTCGCCACTATCCTCTGACTCATGGTTCCCCACCTCACCACCGCGCTGACCGGCCCGCTGCTAGAACTCGAACGGCGCATCCTCGACAACGACACCACGGTCGAGCGCTGGCTGCGCACGCAGTGGCTGGAGCACACGCCGCCGTTCTACACCTCGGTCGACCTGCGCAATGCCGGCTTCAAGCTGGCGCCGGTCGACACCAACCTGTTCCCCGGCGGCTTCAACAACCTGAATCCGGCTTTCCTGCCGCTGTGCGTGCAGGCGGCGATGTCGGCGATCGAAAAGATCTGCCCCGAGGCGCGGAACCTCCTGCTGGTGCCGGAAAACCACACGCGCAACCAGTTCTACCTGATGAACGTCGCACGCCTGGCATCCATCCTGCACCACACCGGCTTGAACGTGCGCATCGGCAGCCTGCTGCCGGAGATCACCGAACCGACCACGCTCGACCTGCCCGACGGCCAGAAGCTGGTGCTGGAGCCGCTCAAGCGCATCGGCAGCGAGGGCCGCCGCCTGGGGCTGGAGGATTTCGATCCCTGCGCCGTGCTGCTCAACAACGACCTGTCCGCAGGCGTGCCGCCGCCGCTGGAGAACATCCACGAACAGTTCCTCATCCCGCCGCTGTGGGCCGGCTGGCACGTGCGCCGCAAGTCGCGGCATTTCGCCGCCTACCAGGACGTGGCGATCGCCTTCGCCAGCGAGATCGGCATCGACCCCTGGCTGATCAATCCCGAATTCGAGGTCTGCGGCAAAGTGAATTTCCACGAGCGCGCCGGCGAGGAATGCCTGGCCGCCAACATCGATACGCTGCTCTACCGCATGCGCGCCAAGTACAAGGAATACGGCATCGGGTCCGAGCCCTTCGTCATCGTCAAGGCCGACGCCGGCACCTATGGCATGGGCATCATGACGGTGAAGGACGCGAGCGAGGTGAAGAACCTCAACCGCAAGCAACGCAACAAGATGGCGGTGGTCAAGGAAGGCATGGCCGTCACCGAGGTCATCATCCAGGAAGGCGTGCCGACCTTCGAGCGCGTCGATGAAGGCAGCGCCGAGCCGGTGGTGTACATGATCGACCGCTACGTGGTCGGCGGCTTCTATCGCGTCAATACCGCGCGCGGCATCGACGAAAACCTCAACGCGCCGGGCATGACCTTCAAGCCGCTGGCCTTCGACACCGGCTGCTGCCTGCCCGACGCCCAGCTCGGCCCCGACGCGCCGCCCAACCGCTTCTATGCCTATGGCGTGATCGCGCGGCTGGCCATGCTGGCGGCTGCGCTCGAACTCGAGCGCGCCGCGCCGGTGGAACCATGACGCGCTCCCACCATTTCCCCGCCTGGAGGGCGGGGCTGACTGGTCACCTCACCCGCATGGCGGGGGAGGCCGGGAGGGGGTGTCAATATTTTTGTGAAGGCAGTGAATGCGGCCTTTTGGAGGCCGCATGAAACTGGCCTTCATCCTCGATCCGCTGGAAGGCCTCAAGGCCTACAAGGATTCGAGCGTCGCCATGATGCGCACCGCGGCGAAACGCAACCACGAGGTGTGGGCGATCCAGCGCGCGGCCCTGGCCTGGCGCGACGGCGTCGTCGCGGCGCGTGCGCAGCGGCTAAAAGTCGGCGCCGACGATACGGCGTGGTTCTCCGTGGCGGAGGAAGCCGTGTTGCCGCTGACCGCCTGGGACGCGGTACTGATGCGCCAGGACCCGCCCTTCGATTTCGAATACGTCGCCGCCACCTGGCTGC
>CAZGQB010000027.1:0-13727 GCA_964527055.1 uncultured Sulfuritalea sp. | reverse complement strand
TGGTAGCCAAGGTCGCTCCAGCCGAATCTTTCCGCCAGGCCGGGATCGACTATTCGCCCGTCTTGGCGAATTTGCGTTTCTCCCGCGATGTGAAGGAGCGCGGCGGGCGCCGGTATCTCGAGGTCACCAGTGATCGTCCTTTGAACGAGCCCTTCATTGACATGCTTGTCGAATTAAGCTGGGCTTCCGGACGGCTGGTTCGCGAATACACATTCTTGTTGGATCCTCCCGGCCTGTCCCAGAAACTGCCTCCGGTTCCCATTGCGGCGCCCGAGGTCAGGACGCCGCCTCCTGTGGCCGAAAGGCCGGCGACTGCTGCGCCGGCCGAAAGCCCTCCGTTGTTGGTGGAGACCCCGGCCCCGGCGGCCGCACAACCCCCGGCCAAACCCGTCGAGTCCGGACCTGCAACCGCGTCCAATTCGCGCACGGTGGCAGCGGGAGATACGCTGGGCAAGATTGCAGCCCAAACCAGGCCGGAGGGTGTCAGCTTCGATCAGATGCTGGTTTCCCTGTTCCGCGGCAACAAGGATGCGTTTATCGACGGCAACATGAACCGTCTCAAGGCCGGCAAGATCCTCTCAATTCCGGATGCGGAAACCGCCCGCGCGGTGGTGCCTGGCGAAGCGCGTCGGGAGATAGTCGCCCAAGCCGCCGATTTCAACGCTTATCGCAATCGCCTCGCGACGGCAGCCGCGTCTGCCGAACCGGCACAGGAGTCGGGAGCCAAGCAGGCTGCCAGCGGCAAGATCGCGCCCAAGGTGGAAGACAAGGCGCCCCAGGCGACCGGCAAGGACAAGTTGGAGGTTTCGCGCACGGAGGCAGCCCGTGACGCGAAGGGCAAGCCCTTGCAGGGCCGTATTGCCGCACTCGAAGAGGATCTGGTGGCCCGTGACCGCGCGCTCAAGGAAGCCGGCAGTCGCATCGCCGAACTTGAAAAGAACCTGAACGACCTGCAAAAGCTCGCCGCAATGAAGAGCCAGGCCGGGGCCGACCTTCAGAAACAGGCCGCGGCCGCAAAGCCGGATGCAGCGGACGCCAAGAAACCCGAGGCTCCTCCTGCCCCAGCTGCTGCGCCGGCCAAGCCTGCCGAAGCAACCAAACCGGCTGAAGCTCCAAAACCTGCCGAAGCAGCCAAACCGGCCGATGCTCCGAAACCGGCAGAAGCAGCCAAACCGGCCGATGCAGCCAAACCGGCGGATGCAGCCAAACCGGCCGATGCAGCCAAACCGGCCGATGCAGCCAAACCGGCCGATGCTGCTCCGCCGCCAAAGAAGAAGGTGGCTCCCCCGCCTCCTCCGCCCGAGCCTGATTTCCTGGAGGAGAACGCACCACTGGTATTCGGTGGAGGCGCCGTACTCGCCCTCCTGTTCGGATGGCTGGGTATTTCCGCTTATCGCAAGCGCCGCGCTGCGGCGGCTGAAGCCAAAGCGACGATCGCGGAGGCGGATCTTTCCGCGCATTCGGTGTTCAGCACGACAAGCATCGCACCGCCTCCAAGCGAGCAGGAAGCCAGCCAGTTCAGTTCCACGGGCGTCGGCATGGCCGCCCATCAGGAAACCGTAGACCCCGTGGTCGAGGCGGACACTTTCCTTGCCTTCGGCCGCGATCGCCAGGCGGAAGAGATTCTGATCGAGGCGCTGAAGACCGATCCGCAACGCCTGGCGATCCATTTGAAGCTGCTCGGCATCCATGCCGCGCGGAAGAATGCAAGCCAGTTCGAATTGGTTGCCCATGATGTGAAAGCCTTGACCGGGGGCGAGGGCGATGATTGGTCGAAAGTGGTCGCCATGGGTGCGGGGATCGATCCTGAGAATCCCCTTTACGCGTCGGGATCACCGTCCGCCGAGGAAGCTACGCCGGCCACCGACATGACATCCACGACCGTCCTGCGGCCCGCCACGGTTGTCATGGACCAGCCGCCCGAGGTGGAAGCACCTCCGGCTGCACAGGCCGATACCGGCCTCGACTTCGATCTGGATATCGGCGTGCCCGGCAAGGAAGCCGACGCGGGTGCTGCTGCTCAGGCGGCTCCGGAAGCATCGGGGCTGGATTTCGATCTCGACCTGGGTGCGCCCGCAACTGCCCCTTCAGAGGACTCAGCGGCGTCGATTGCGGCAGCCAGCCCCGAAGTCGTTCTCGATATCGATTTCGACATGCCGGCAAAACATGCAGCGCCTGCCGAGGCGCCGGCGGTGCCTGCCGCAGCTGCTGTCGACTCGGGAGGCATTGATTTCGATTTCGATCTCGGGACCGCCGATTCCGCCGCACCTGCGCCATTACCCGCGATGTCCATTGATATTCCCGCCGCCGAACCGGCGCCGGCGCCGCTCGATCTCGGAGGCATCAACCTGGAACTGGATACTCCGTCGGTCACTGCCGAGCCTGCTGCGGCCGATACGGCGGACAATCCGGAGGTGGTCACCAAGCTGGAACTCGCCAACGCCTATGCCGAAATGGGTGACAAGGACGGTGCTCGCGAGCTATACCAGGAAGCGCTGGCCGAAGGCAGCCCGGCACAGCAGAAAGTGGCCCGCGCCAAGCTTGACAGCCTCGGTTGACAGACGGGATTCCCCCGGCGCGCCGGGTTCTGTCATTCCGGTGAGTCGTCCGCATCCTTCCAGCCTGATTCTTCTGGCGGTCGCTGTGCTATTGGCGGCCGCCTCCCGCGATGGGATCGCCTTGTACCTCGCTTGCTCCGGTCTCACCGTGGTCGCGTTGATTGCCTCGCCGGTGGATCTGCAGCAGCTCGTGCGCCGCAGTCGCTGGCTGTTGCTGACCATGCTGGTGATGTTCGCCTGGTTTACGCCGGGGACTCCGCTGCCGACAATTCCAGGAGCGACCCAGGAGGGCTTGCTCCTTGCGGCCGGCTATATCGCTCGCCTGTTGGTCGCCCTGGCCACTCTGGCACTGCTGTTGAAGGTCCTCGACCCGCCGCGGCTCGTTGTCGGCATGCGCGCCTTGCTGGCGCCAATCGAACTTCTGGGATTTTCGCGTGACCGAGTTGCCGTGCGCCTGGCCCTGACCCTGCAGGAGGTGGAGGCGGCGCGCAACGGCGGTGGCAGCGTACCGGCCAACCCGGCCAGCAGCCTCGTTCTTCCCGCCCATGCGGTGGGCGCCACGGACTTGGTGATGGGTGCCGCAAGCTGTAGCCTGGTCCTCGCTTCGCTACTGACGTGAGAATTGCCCTCGGCCTCGAATACGACGGTTCCGGCTTCTGCGGCTGGCAGTCGCAGGCCGGCGGCGGTGCGGTGCAGGACGCCCTGGAAGCAGCGCTTGCTGCAGTCGCCGACGCACCGGTGCGGGTAGTTTGCGCCGGGCGCACGGATGCCGGCGTGCATGCGCTGGCCCAGGTGGTACATTTCGATACCGAGGCCGTTCGCCCGGATACGGCCTGGGTGCGCGGCGTAAATGCGCATCTGCCGGCGAGCGTGGCCGTGCGCTGGGCGCAGCAGGTGCCGGCCGAGTTTCATGCGCGCTTTTCGGCGCGCGGCAGGCGCTATCGCTATCTGCTTCTGAATCGCGCCGAACGTCCCGGCCTGATGGCGCATCGCGTCGGCTGGTTTCATCGGCCGCTGGATGCGAACCTGATGCGCGAGGGGGCCGGCCACCTGCTCGGCGAGCATGATTTCTCGGCCTTTCGAGCCGTCGAATGCCAGGCCAAGTCGCCGGTCAAGACCTTGCGCCGTGCCGAACTCGTGCGCCATGGCGACCTGTTGGTCTTCGACTTCGAGGCCAGCGCATTCCTGCATCACATGGTGCGCAACCTGGTCGGTACGCTGGTGCACGTCGGCAAGGGGGCTCATCCGCCGGCATGGGTCGGCGAAGTCCTGGCGGGCCGGGATCGTTCCCGCGCCGCGCCGACGTTCGACGCCTGCGGGTTGTATTTCGCCGGCGTCGATTATGATCCGGTCTGGCAACTGAAAGTCGGCGCCGGCGATACGACGCAGATGCTCCCATAATCCGTTCCCATGACCCGCACCCGAATCAAGATCTGCGGCATCACCCGCGAGGAAGACCTCGCCGCGGCAGTCGCCGCCGGTGCCGATGCGCTGGGCGTCGTGTTCTATCCGCTCAGCCCCCGTTACGTGACGCCGCAACGGGCGGTCGGGTTGCTGGCCGGAATGCCCGCGTTCGTGACCCGGGTCGGCCTTTTCGTCAATGAACCGGCCGCGACCGTGCGCGCCGTCCTGGCCCAGGCACCGCTGGACCTGCTGCAGTTTCACGGCGATGAAGATGCCGCCTACTGTGCTGGTTTCGGCAAGCCCTGGATCAAGGCGGCGCGGATGAGGGAGGGCTTCGATTTGGTAGAATACGCCGCTGCGTTTGCTGGCGCTCCCGGGGTGCGCGGCTTGTTGCTGGATGCCCATGTCGAAGGCTACGGCGGCGGCGGCAAAACCTTCGACTGGTCGTTGATTCCGCGATCGCTGCCGCTGCCGGTCATCCTCTCCGGCGGGCTGGATCCGGGGAACGTGGTCGATGCGGTGCGTGCCGTGCGACCCTGGGCGGTGGATGTCAGCAGTGGCGTAGAGAGCGCAAAAGGCATCAAGGATGTACGGAAGATCGATGAATTCATTGCCGGAGTGCGCGATGCAGATGCAGGACATGCCCTATAACTTTCCCGATGCGGGCGGTCATTTCGGACCGTACGGCGGTGTTTTCGTCGCCGAAACCCTGATGCCGGCCCTGGCCGAACTGCGCGAGGCCTATGCCGCCGCACAGGCAGATCCTGCATTCCGCGCCGAATTCGAATATGACCTCAAGCACTACGTCGGCCGTCCCAGCCCGGTGTATCACGCCAAGCGCTGGTCAGGGCTTTTGGGTGGGGCGCAAATCTACCTCAAGCGCGAAGACCTGAACCACACCGGCGCGCACAAGATCAACAACTGCATCGGCCAGGCCCTGCTGGCGCGACGCATGGGCAAGCCGCGCGTGATCGCCGAGACCGGTGCCGGCCAGCACGGCGTCGCCACCGCCACGGTTGCGGCGCGTTACGGCATGGAGTGCGTGGTCTACATGGGTTCCGAGGACATCCGGCGCCAGGCTGCCAACGTCTACCGCATGAAGCTGCTGGGGGCGACGGTGGTCCCCGTCGAGTCGGGCTCGAAGACGCTCAAGGATGCGCTGAACGAAGCCATGCGCGACTGGGTGACCAACATCGGCAACACCTTCTACATCATCGGCACGGTAGCCGGTCCGCATCCCTATCCGATGATGGTGCGCGATTTCCAGTCGGTGATCGGCGAGGAGTGCAAGACGCAGATGCCGGAGCTTGCCGGGCGCCAGCCCGATGCCGTGATCGCCTGCGTCGGCGGCGGCTCCAATGCGATGGGCATTTTTTATCCCTATATACCGCTTGCCGGCGTCAAGCTGATCGGCGTCGAAGCCGCCGGTCACGGACTCGATTCGGGCAAGCATTCGGCGTCGCTGACGGCGGGCCGTTCCGGCGTGCTGCATGGCAACCGCACCTACCTGTTGCAGGACGAGAACGGACAGGTGATCGAGACCCATTCGGTATCGGCCGGCCTCGATTATCCCGGCGTCGGCCCGGAGCATGCCTGGCTCAAGGATTCCGGGCGTGCCGAGTACGCCACGATCACCGATGACGAAGCGCTGCAGGCCTTCCACGACCTGTGCCATTTCGAAGGCATCATCCCGGCACTCGAATCGAGCCATGCCTTGGCCCATGCAGCCAAGCTGGCGCCGACGCTTGCCGCGGACAAGATCCTGCTGGTCAATCTTTCCGGACGCGGCGACAAGGACATGCACACCGTCGCCGAAGAGTCCGGCATCCAGTTCTGACCGGCGCCGGGCATGTCGCGAATTCCGACCACGTTTGCCGCCCTGGCCGCACAAGGCCGCAAGGCGCTGATCCCCTTCATTACCGCGGGCGATCCGCATCCCGACCAGACCCTGCCGCTGATGCGGGCGCTGGTGGCGGGCGGCGCCGACATCATCGAACTCGGCGTGCCGTTTTCCGATCCGATGGCGGACGGGCCGACCATACAGCGCGCCTCCGAACGCGCCCTGGCCCATGGCATGAGCCTGCGCCGCGTGCTGGCGCTGGTGAGCGAGTTCCGCAAGGAGAACGCGACGACGCCGGTGGTGCTGATGGGTTACGCCAATCCGGTCGAAGCTTACGGCGTCGAGGCTTTTGCCCGTGATGCGAACAATGCCGGGGTCGATGGCGTGCTGGTGGTCGACTATCCGCCGGAGGAATGCGCTGCGTTTGCCGCCGTGATGGAGCAGTCGAACATCGATCCGATTTTCCTGCTGGCGCCGACGTCGACCGAAAAGCGCTTCGACGAGGTCGCGCAGATCGGCAGCGGTTACATCTACTATGTCTCGCTGAAGGGCGTCACCGGGTCGGGCGCCCTCGATCTTGACGAAGTGGCGCGCCGCATTCCGCTTATCCGCGCGAAGGTCGGCATGCCGGTCGGCGTCGGCTTTGGCATTCGCGACGCGGCGACCGCCGCGCGCATAGGGGCAGTGGCGGATGCGGTGGTGATCGGCAGTCGCATCATCGAGGAAATCGAAACCGGAGACGCGCAGTTGGCGTCACAGCGGGTCACCGCATTTCTGAGCGGTGTGCGCGCCGCAATGGACGGAGAAAAACCATGAGCTGGTTGCAGAAACTGCTGCCGCCGAAGATCAAGCGCTCGGAAGGCGCGCGCAAGGCGATGCCCGAGGGACTTTGGGCCAAGTGCCCGGCCTGCGAGGCGGTGCTCTACGGCAGCGATCTGGAGAACAACCAGAACGTCTGCCCCAAGTGCAGTCACCATTTGCGCGTGCGCGCCCGTGCCCGGCTCGATGCCCTGCTGGACCCGGAAGGCCGCTTCGAAATCGGCAGCGAAGTCATCCCGATGGATCCGCTGAAGTTCAAGGACAGCAAGCGCTATGTCGACCGGCTGGTAGCAGCCAACGAGGATACCGGCGAGGCCGATGCCATGGTGGTGATGCAGGGCGCGATCAAGACCGTGCCGGTGGTGGTGGCGTGTTTCGAGTTCGAGTTTCTCGGCGGCTCGATGGGCGCCGTGGTGGGCGAGCGTTTCGTGCGCGGCGTCAAGGCGGCAATCGAGCTGCAGTCGCCCTTCATCTGCATCACCGCCTCGGGCGGGGCGCGCATGCAGGAGGGCCTGTTCTCTCTGATGCAGATGGCGAAAACCACGGCCGCCGTGACGCAGCTTGCGCATCACCAGTTGCCTTTCATTTCGCTGCTGACCGACCCGACCATGGGTGGCGTATCGGCTTCCTTCGCCTTCGTCGGCGATGTGGTGATCGCCGAACCGGGCGCCCTGATCGGTTTCGCCGGGCCGCGGGTGATCGAACAGACGGTGCGCGAGACCCTGCCGGAAGGCTTCCAGCGCGCGGAATTCCTGCTGGAAAAGGGCGCCATCGACATGATCGTCGACCGCCGCGAACTGCGCGACAAACTGGCCTCGCTGATCACCTTGCTGCAACGCGTCCCGGCCCCTTGATGCGGCAATTGCCGGCCGATGCGGGGCTGGACGCCTGGCTGGGGCACCTCGAAGCGCTGCATCCGCGCGGCAGCGCCGGCATCGAACTGGGACTGGAGCGGGTCATTGCCGTAAAGGCCCGCCTTGCCCAGCGGGAAACCTGTCCCCTGATCCTGGTCGGCGGCACCAACGGCAAGGGCTCGACCTGCGCCATGCTGGAGCGGATCCTGCTGGCCGCCGGCTATCGTACCGGGCTCTACACGTCCCCGCATCTGCTGCGCTACAACGAGCGGGTACGGATCAACGGCGTTGCAGCCGATGACGGCGACCTCTGTGCCGGTTTTGACCGGGTCGAACAGGCACGGGGCGATGCTGCCCTGACCTATTTCGAATTCGGTACCCTGGCGGCATGGGAAGTCTTCACCGCCGCAAATCCCGACGTCATCATCCTCGAGGTGGGCCTGGGCGGGCGGCTCGATGCCACCAACGCGTATCAACCCGCCTGTTCCATCATTACCGGCATCGATCTCGATCACATGGACCATCTCGGCCCTGACCGCGAGTCCATCGGGCGTGAAAAGGCCGGCATTTTCCGCTCCGGCATTCCGGCAATCTGCGGCGATCCGCAGCCGCCGCAATCGCTGCTCGCGCATGCGGCGCAGGTCGGCGCCGGGTTGCAGGTCATGGGGCGGGACTTCGGCTACCAGCGTCAGGATCAACAGTGGCTGTATTGGGGGCCTGCGACCGGCGAAACCGGCGGCGTCATGCGGCGCGGCGGACTGGCCTTCCCGGCCTTGCGCGGTGAACGGCAGTTGGCCAATGCCAGCAGTGCGCTGGCGGCGCTCGACGCCTTGTCCCGCGACCTGCCGCTGGCCATGAAAGACATTCGCAGGGGGCTCATTGAAGTCGAACTGCCGGGCCGTTTCCAGGTGCTGCCCGGCCGTCCGACCGTCGTACTGGATGTGGCCCACAATCCGCAGGCGGCTCGCGTACTGGCGTCCAACCTGGGCGACATGGGCTTTCATCGCAACACGTGGGCGGTGTTCGGCATGCTCGCCGACAAGGATATCGACGGCGTGATCGAGGCTCTCGGCGAGCGGGTAACGCACTGGCTGCCCTGCACGCTGGAAGGCCGCCGTGCCGCTGGCGCCGACTTTCTGGCGGCGCGGCTGGCGGCCAGGGGGTTGGGCGTCGCAGGCTGCTTCGCTTCACCCGCGGCGGCGCTCGCATTCGCGCGAGAGCGGGCGGGCGAAGATGATAGAATTCTTGCCTTCGGATCCTTCCTCACTGTTGCCGCGGCCCTGCAGGCGCATGGCCGTCCGAACTGACCTCGCGTAACCAAGATGGCGGAACAAGACACATCGCCTGACGAACTACAGTTGAAGAAGCGTGCCCGCCGGCGGTTGGTCGGGGCTGCCGCGCTGGCGCTGTTTGCCGTCATCGTCCTGCCGATGGTGATGGATCGCGAACCGCGTCCGCTGAACCAGGACATTCAGGTCCGCATTCCCAGTCAGGATTCGACCGGATTCGCGTCCAGACTCCTGCCCGGCAAGCCGGCGACTCCGATGCCGGCGCCGGAACCGAAGCCGGTTACGGAGGGAAAGCCCTCTGCCCAGGCGAAAGCCGAACCGGCGCCCGCGCCATCCGCGCCGTCCCTCGCGGCGACTAAACCGACCGCGCCGGCGAGCGCAGCGCCGCCGGCGAAACCGGCGGAGAAGGCTCCGGTTCAGGACAAGAAGCCGGAGGCAGCGGAGAAACCCGCGCCCCGGGCAACCGCCGATGGCGCCGGCCAATGGGTGATCCAGCTCGGCGCCTTCAGGGATGCGGGCAAAGTCAATAATCTGGTGTCGAAACTGAAAGGCATCAACGTCCCCGCCTACACGGAAAAGACAGAGACGCCACAGGGCCCGCTCACGCGCGTCCGGGCGGGGCCCTTTGCCAGCCAGGAGGCAGCCGAGAAGGCGCGGGGACGGGTCAAGATCATCGGCGTCGACGGTCCGGTAGCGCCAAGATAGGGCGATGACCGTATTCGATTACGCGGTGCTGACGATCATATCGGCATCGGTACTGCTGGGCTTGTGGCGTGGCGTGGTGAGCGAACTGCTCGCGCTGGCGGCCTGGATAGCGGCTTTTCTTGTTGCGCGTGCCGTGGCGACGGATGTCGCCGCCTTGCTCACGGGGCAGATTGCCGAACCCGGTTTGCGCCTGGCGGTGGCTTATGTGCTGGTGTTCATCGGTGTCCTGCTGGTCGTCGCCGTCGCGCGCCTGCTGATTTCGCTGCTGCTGAAGGCGGCCGGGCTCGGTTTGCTGGATCGGCTGCTGGGTGCGGGTTTCGGGGTCTTGCGCGGAGTGCTGGTGGTCTTGGCGGCCGTTCTGGTGGCGGGAATGACGTCCCTGCCGCAGGCGGCATGGTGGCGCGATGCGATGCTGGCACCGCCGCTGGAGACGGTGATAATCGCGGCAAAACCCTGGTTGCCGGCGGATGCGGCAAAACGGATTCGGTACAGATAGAGTCAAATCGCCATTTTCCCTTCCCTCTGCACGGGGAACGGGGCGATAATTGCGCGCGGGCGTTGCCCGCTTGATGTTTTTGCTGCTTCCTCACGGGGCGGCCCTGCGGAGAAGGACCATGTGCGGAATTCTGGGTGTGGTGGCCACCACGCCGGTGAACCAGTTGCTCTATGACGGCCTGCAGGTGCTCCAGCACCGGGGTCAGGATGCCGCCGGCGTCGCCACCGCCGAGGGCGGGCGTTTCCACATGCACAAGGGCTCCGGCCTGGTGCGCGACGTCTTCCGCACGCGCAACATGCGCAGCCTGGTCGGCAACTGGGGCATCGGCCATTGCCGCTATCCGACCGCCGGCTCGGCCGACAACGTCGCCGAGGCGCAACCGTTCTACGTCAATTCTCCCTTCGGGCTGATGCTGGCGCACAACGGCAACCTGACCAATGCCGACCAGCTGAAGCAGGACATGTTCCTCCAGGACCTGCGCCACATGAACACCAACTCCGATTCGGAGGTGCTGCTCAATGTCCTGGCGCACGAACTGCAGGCGGCATCGACCAAGTACCAGGTCGATGCCGAAACGATTTTCAAGGCGGTGGCCGGCGTCCATCGCCGCGTCAAGGGCGCCTATGCCGTGGTGGCGATGATCGCCGGCTACGGGCTGCTCGCCTTTCGCGATCCATGGGGCATCCGCCCGCTGGTGATCGGTCGCAACCAGACACCGGACGGGATGGAGTACATGGTCGCGTCCGAGAGCGTGGCGATCGATACGCTGGGTTTCAGGATGCTGCGCGACGTCGAACCGGGGGAGGCGGTGCTGATCGACACCCGCGGCAATTTCACCAGCCGCCAGTGCGCCGAGCGCACCCTCCATGCGCCCTGCATGTTCGAGTTCGTCTACCTGGCGCGCCCCGACTCGGTGATGGACGGCATTTCGGTTTATGAAACACGGGTCAAGATGGGCGACTACCTGGCCGACAAGCTGCGCCTGACCCTGCCGCACATCGAGATCGACGCCGTCATCCCGATCCCGGATTCCAGCAGGCCTTCGGCCATGGAAATGGCGGCACGCCTGAACCTGCCGTACCGCGAAGGCTTCGTCAAGAACCGCTACATCGGCCGTACCTTCATCATGCCGGGGCAGGCCACGCGGCGCAAATCCGTGCGGCAGAAGCTCAACGCCATCAGCCAGGAGTTCAGGGGCCGCAACGTGCTGCTGGTCGACGATTCCATTGTGCGCGGCACCACCAGCCGCGAGATCATCATGATGGCGCGCGAAGCCGGGGCGAAGAAGGTCTACTTCGCATCCGCGTCGCCGCCGGTGCGTTTTGCCAACGTTTATGGCATCGACATGCCGACGCGCAGCGAGCTGATTGCCGCCTTTCGCAGCGACGAGGAAATCTGCCGCGAAATCGGCGCCGACGCGCTGATCTACCAGGATCTCGATGCGCTGAAGGCCGCCGTGCGCGCCGTCAATCCGACGGTAACCCAGTTCGAGACATCCTGTTTCGACGGACAGTACGTCACCGGCGACGTCAGCGCCGCCTACCTGCAAGGCATGGAGGACCGGCGGGCCCTGCCGCCGGTGCAGAGACAGGATGATCAGGAGGGTTTCGAGGGACCGGACGGGGAGCAGCTCGACCTGAATCTGGTGCCGGCCGGATGAGCGCGCCGGATTCGCCGGACTGGGCCTTCGACACCCTGGCCGTGCGCGCGGGGCAGGAGCGCAGCCAGTTCAACGAGCATTCCGAGGCGCTCTACCTTACGTCGAGTTTCGTCTTCGACAGTGCGGCGCAGGCTGCGGCGCGCTTTTCCGGGGCCGAGCCCGGCAATGTCTATGCCCGCTTCACCAATCCGACCGTCACCACCTTGCAGGAGCGGCTCGCCGCGCTGGAAGGGGCCGAGGCCTGCATTGCCACGGCCACCGGCATGGCGGCAATCCTGTCGACGGTGATGGCGCTGATGAAATCCGGCGAACACATCGTCGCCTCGCGCAGCATCTTCGGCGCAACGCAGCAACTGTTCGGCAACATCCTGCCGCGCTTCGGCGTGGACACCGGTTTCGTCGACCAGGGCGGCATCGAGGCCTTTCGCGCCGCGATGCGACCCGACACCCGGCTGGTGTTCATCGAGACGCCCTCCAATCCGCTCACCGAAGTATTCGACATCGCGGCGCTGGCCGAAGTCGCGCATGCCGGGGGCGCCCTGCTGGTCGTCGACAACTGCTTTTGCACGCCGGCCCTGCAGCGTCCCTTGCAACTCGGCGCCGACCTCATCATCCATTCCGCCACCAAGTACCTGGACGGGCAGGGACGGGTACTGGGCGGGGCGGTCTGCGGCAGCGCGGCGCTGATGGAGGAGGTGTTCAAGTTCCTGCGCACCGCCGGACCGACCCTGTCGCCGTTCAACGCCTGGGTGATCCTGAAGGGGCTGGAAACGCTTGCCGTGCGCATGCAGGCGCAGTCCGCCAATGCGCTCGAAATGGCGCGCTGGCTGGAAGCCCGGCCGCAGGTGGCGCGGGTGTTCTATCCGGGTCTCGCTTCGCACCCGCAGCATGCCCTGGCGATGAGGCAGCAGACCGCCGGCGGCGCGATCGTCTCCTTCGAGGTTCGCGGCGAACGCGAAGCGGCCTGGCGCGTGGTGGATAACTGCCGCCTGCTGTCGATCACCGCCAACCTGGGCGACACCAAGACCACCATCACGCATCCGGCGTCGACCACGCACGGCCGCATTTCGGCGGAGGCGCGGGCGGCCTCCGGCATCGGCGAAGGCCTGTTGCGGATTGCCGTCGGGCTGGAAAGTCCTGCGGACTTGCAGGCGGATCTTGCCCGAGGCCTCGGCTAAGCCGAAAGGTCAATGCGGCGGATGTCGCCGGCGGGACTGATTTCCAGCGCGTCTCCGCGACCAATATCCCAGTCGGACAGCACCCAGCGTTCCGCGCTTGCCGTGGCGAGTTGAATGCGCTCATGGCCCGGCCGGTGGGTGTGGCCGTGGATCAGCCGGGTGCAATCGTGGTCGGCGAGCGCTGCGCGGATCGCGTCGGGATTGGCATCCACGAGCGCGGGCGCCTTTTCCTGCTTGGCCTTCGTGCTGCGACGGCGCAGCGATTCAACCTCGGTGCGGCGTTCGGCCAGCGGCCGGGCGAGGAAATCGCGCTGCCACTGTGCCGATCGCACCATGCGCCGGAATTCCTGGTAGGGCAGGTCGTCGGTGCAGAGCGTGTCGCCGTGCAGCAGCAGGATCGCCGTCCCGCCGGCGCCGACTTTTGCGGCTTCCGGCAGCAGCCGTACTCCCGTGGCGGCGGTGAAGCGCTCGCCGATCAGGAAGTCGCGGTTGCCGGCCATGAAGCCGATGCGCGTTCCGCGGCCGACCGTGTCGCGCAGCAGGACGCAGACCTCGGCATTGAAGGAATCGGCCAGGTCGTCGTCGCCGATCCAGTATTCGAAGAGGTCGCCGAGGATGAGCAGCGTGTCGACATTCGAAGCGGCGGTATCGGCAAGGAAGGTGGCGAAGCGCCGGGTCAGGTCGGGTCGCTCCGCCCGCAGGTGAAGGTCGGAGACGAGGCGGGCGGTTCCATTGAGGGGCAGCATGGAACCGCCGCGTCGGGTCAGACTATTTCGGCGCGCTCGATGACGACGTCCTCGCGCGGCACGTTCTGGTGGAAGCCCTTGTTGCCGGTCTTGACCGCCTTGATCTTGTCGACCACATCCTTGCCCTCGACGACGCGACCGAAGACGCAGTAGCCCCAGCCGTCCTGGCACTTGTCGA
>CAZGQB010000026.1:0-13812 GCA_964527055.1 uncultured Sulfuritalea sp. | reverse complement strand
AGAACAGCGGCAGGTAGTACTCGATGCCGGCCGGCAGGATGCCGTTCGAGACATCCTTGTACAGGCTGATGCGCGAGGCATCGCCCTCGAAGGCTGCGCGAAAGCGCTGGCGGAAAGTGGTGCGGCCGGCGTCGCCGGCGGGGAACTCGCGCGCCGGCAGCAGGCGGATTTCCGGCACCGGATAGAGGCTGCGCTGGCTGTCGACGTCGAAGCTGCGGATGGTCTCCACTTCGTCGTCGAACAGCTCGATGCGGTAAGGCAGCTGGGTACCCATCGGGAACAGGTCGAGCAGCCCGCCGCGCACGCTGTACTCGCCGGCGGCGACGACCTGGGTAACGTGCTGGTAGCCGGCGATCGTCAGCTGCGCGCGCAGCTTGTCGAGGTCGAGCCGCTCGCCTTTTTTCATGAAGAAGGTGTGGCCGGCGAGGAAGGCCGGCGGCGCGAGGCGCGTGACCGCGGTCGAGGCGGCCGCGATCAGCACCTCGCATTCATTGCGCGACACCGCGTAGAGCGTCGCCAGCCGCTCCGAGACCAGGTCCTGGTGCGGCGAGAAGCTGTCGTAGGGCAGGGTTTCCCAGTCCGGCAGCAGATGCACGCGCAGCCCGGGCGCGAACCAGGCGATTTCCTCCGCCAGGCGCTGTGCCTCGAGCGGGCTGGCGGTGACCGCTGCCAGCAGGCGCCCCGGCTGCGCGAGTTGCGCCAGCGCCAGGGCGTCGGCAGACGCGGAAAGCGGCGGCAGGTCGAGGCGCTGGCCCGGTTTGGGCAGGGCGGGGAGCGACAACAGGGACTTCATGGAAGGCGGCAGGCAAAGAGGCGCGAATTATATGTCTGCCACCCAACGGAAGGCGGACGGTATCCCCTGATGGAATACGCAGCGCCGTTCCGCCGCCGCCGACTTTCCCGCCGCGGACGGAGATTCAGCCCGCTTGCAGAAAGGCCTCGAACCGGTCCATCGGCAGCGGATGGCTGAACAGGTAGCCCTGGTAGGCGCGGCAGCCCTGGCGGGCGAGGAATCCCCGCTGCGCCTCGGTTTCCACGCCCTCCGCGATAACCGTCAGGCCCATGGCCTCGGCCAGCGAGACGATCATCTTTGCGATGGCGGCATCGTTGCTGTCGGTGAGGATGTCGCGCACGAAGCCCTGGTCGATCTTGAGCTGGTCCAGCGGCAGGCGCTTGAGGTAGGACAGCGAGGAGTACCCGGTGCCGAAATCGTCCAGGGCGAAGCTGACACCCTCCGCCCGCAATGCGCTCATTTTTTCAATGACATCGTCGATGTCGCGCACCAGCAGGCTCTCGGTAAGCTCCAGTTTCAGCCGCTGCGGATTGGCGCCGGTCTGTTCAAGGACCTCCAGCACCTGCCCGACAAATTCGCTGTGGTGGAACTGGCGCGCGCTGACATTCACCGCGATCGTCAAATGGTCCATCTCCGGCCGCTTTGCCCATGCCGCAAGCTGGCTGCAGGCGCTCTCCATGACCCAGTGGCCGACCGACAGGATCAGCCCGGTCTCTTCGGCAAGCGGAATGAAATCCAGCGGCGAGACGAATCCGCGCTCCGGATGCTGCCAGCGCAGCAGCGCTTCGACACCCGTAACCCGTCCGTCGGCATCGACCTGCGTCTGGTAGTAAAGCTGGAACTCGCAGTTCCTGACCGCGTCGCGCAGGTCCGCCTCCAGCGCGACGCGCAGCATGATGGCAGCCTGCATCTCGGGATCGTAGAAACGCAGGCTGTTGCGTCCCGATGCCTTGGCCTGGTACATGGCCAGGTCGGCCCGTTTCATGACTTCGTCGATGCCTTCGGTGCTTTTCGCGAACAGCGCTATGCCGACGCTGGTCGTGCTGTGATGCAAGGCGCCGCCGAGCTGGTAGGGCTGGCGGCACAGGTTGAGTATCTTCTCGGTGACGGTTTCGGCCTGGCTGGCGGCTATCAGCGGATCGCCGCTCAGGTCCTGCAGCATCACCACGAACTCGTCGCCGCCGAGGCGGGCGACGGTATCGCCGTCACGCACGCAATTGGTCAGGCGCTGCGCGACCTGGCGCAGCAACTGGTCGCCCGTATCGTGGCCCAGGGTGTCGTTGAGGGTCTTGAAGTTGTCCAGGTCGATGAACAGCAATGCGCCGTGCTTCGAGCTCCTGGAACTGGAGGATATCGCCTGGCGCAGGCGGTCATGCAACAGCCGGCGGTTGGGCAGGTCGGTCAGCGGATCGTAGAAGGCCAGGCTGTTGATTTCGTTCTCCGCCTTCTTGCTGGCGGTGATGTCGGCGGCGATCGCGATGTAGCGCAGGACGCGGCCGGCGTCATCGTAAAGCGCCGAAATGGTGATGCGTTCCGGATAGATCTCGCCGCTCTTTCTGCGGTTCCAGATTTCCCCCTGCCATTGGCCGGCGTTCCGCAGCGCGGCCCACATCTCCTGGTAGAAACCGCGGGTATGCTGTCCCGACTTGAGGAGATTCGGGGTCTGTCCCACGAGTTCGCCTTCGGTATAGCCCGTCATCTTGCAGAATGACCGATTGACGCTGATGATCCGGTTGTCGGCATCGCAGATCAGGATGGCCTCGCTGGTGCCTTCGAAGACCGAAGCGGCGACCCGCAGCTGTTCCTCGCGGTTGCTAAGTGACGCCTGCTGCTCCCTGATGCGCTGCTGCAGCTTGTTGAAGCTGTCGAGCAGCAGCCGGATCTCCCGGCTGCCCTCCAGCGGCAGGGGGCGCAGCGGTTCCTGATCGGCCGTCATCGCATCGATGCTCCGCGCCGAGCGCCCCAGCGGGCTGAGCTGGCTGTGCAGGAAGAGCCAGATCAGCATGGCGATCAATACCGAGGCCAATGCGGCGTTCTTGTAGATTTCACGCTGCAACGCATCGAGCGGCTTGAACGCGGTGGAGGTCGGCAGGGTGGCGAAGACCAGCCAGCCGGTGCTGGTGACGCGCTTTGCCGAATTCAGGATCTCGGCGCCCTGGGCGTCGATGGCGATGCCGGAACCTTCGTAACCCTGCTTGTAACGGTCATAGGCCGAATTCACTCCGGGCGCCGGCTCCGGCTGCAGGACATTGGCCGGATCGGTCGATGACACATAGATGCCATCGACGAACGAGATGACGTGGAGATCGCCTTCCACGCGAACCTTGGACGGCAGGATTTCGCTGAGCAGATCCTGGCCGGCGACCTGGCTGGCGCCGACCAGGACGCCGATGATCTCCTGCCGGTCGTTCCTGATCGGCACGGCAATGCTGATGACCGGTTTGCCGGTGCGCCGGTCGAGAACCGGCTTGCCGATTGCCGGCTTTCCCGACGCCATGACCTTCCGGAAAAAGTCCGGATCCGCGGCTGCATCGTCGCCGCGTGCCTCCGGATTCGTCGTGTTTGCCAGTTCGATGCCTTTCGCCGAGATGACCGACATGCCGGCATTGAACAGGCGTTCGGCGGGCCTGCTGATCGCAAGCAGTCCCTGCAGGCGGCCGCGCTGCGCCATCAGTTCGGGAGTGATCTGACTTGCGGCGTCTCCCAGCGAACTGATGCGCAGGTTGATCGCCTCTTCCAGGTTGCCGGCGACATTCCGGACGATCTGCAGCTGCTGGGCCGCAAGGCTGGTCTTGAAGCTTTCGCGGACCTTGACGCCCATGTCGTGCGCGAGCACCCAGATGGTGCTGACGAACAGCACCACGGTGAAGGTGGCGATCGTGGTTTTGAGGTCAAGCAGGTTTCGCGAAGCGAACCATTTGTTCACGATTGACAATTCCGCATCAATTTCTTGCGAGCCGGATACGTCGAACACCCACGCCGTCGATTGGCGCTGCAAACCCGCGCGACCGTGCCGGACAAAAATTTCCCGGCCGATGATACGACATCCTTTCGGCCGCAAAACGGTCAAAAGTCACGGAAGGGTCGCAATAGTGGGCGTTTGGCGGGCCGCGGGCCGGGTGTGGGCGTCGGGGGCAAATATTCCTTAAGCATTATGGCGCCGCCTGCAAACATGAAAGTCGGCGCTGGCGGGACGGCGATCCGGGTCAGGCGCCAGCGTACAGCCTGACCGGAATCCGCTGCAGGCCGAAGGGCGCCCGGTAGCCTCGTCTGCACTTGTCGCCATCCGGGTGGCGACAAGTGCAGAATATTTACGCTCTTTTTACGTCACGCGGCGTAGCATGAATTCATGTTCGACCCGCATCCATCGTCTGTTCCTGGCGGCTATTTCAAGGCGGCACTGGCCTGCCTGGCGGCGACGGCGCTGACGCTGCCGCTGCGGGGCGTGGTCGATGCCGCCAACATCGTCATGATCTTCCTGCTGGTGGTGGCGCTGGTGGCGGTCCGGCTGGGCAGCGGGCCGGCGATCCTGGCGGCCTTCGGCGGCGTCGCGCTGTTCGACTTCTTTTTCGTGCCGCCGCATTTCTCGATGGCGGTGGCCGACGCGCAGTACCTGATCACCTTCGCCGTGATGCTGGCGGTGGCCCTTGTGATCGGCCAGCTCGCCGCGCGCCTGCGCGAAAAAGCCGTGCTCGCCGCCCGTCGCGAGGAGGAGATGCGCGCACTCTACGACATGGCCCGGGAACTGTCCGGTGCCATCGCGGCGGAGCAGGTGGCCGATATCGTGCGCGGCTTCCTGAGCCGCAGGCTGGCGCTGGAAGCCGTCCTCTACCTGCCGCGCGCCGACGAGTCGCTGGTCGCGGTCCCGGCGGCGCAAGGCGGCGCGCGCTGCCAGGATCACGTGCGCGCGGTCCATGCGCAGGGCCGGTCGATGTTCCTCGCGGCGGAGGAGAGCGGCTACCGCCCCGCGCTGGCGCTGCCGCTGGCCTCGCCCTTGCGCACGCGCGGCGTGCTGCTGGTGTTCGGCGAGCACGCCGAGCAGGTCTGCGCCGCCGAGCGGCGGCCGCTGCTCGATGCCGTGGCTTCACTGACCGCCATCGTGGTCGAGCGCCTGCACTATGGCGAGGTGCTGCAGGAGGTCACGCTGCGCATGGAATCCGAACGCCTGCGCAGCGCCCTGCTGTCGGCCGTATCGCACGACCTGCGCACGCCCTTGACGGTGCTGGTGGGCATGGCCGATGCCTTGACGCTTGGTCGCCCCGCGCTGCCGGCGGCGGCCCTGGAATCGGCGGTGGCGATCCGCGAGCAGGCGCTGCGCCTGTCGGAACTGGTGCACAAGCTGCTCGACATGGCGCGCCTGCAAACCGGCAAGCTCGTGCTGAACAAGGAATGGCAGCCGCTGGAAGAGGTGGTCGGCAGCAGCCTCAAGGCCATGGCGGGGCTGCTCGTGGGACGCGAAATCCGCGTCGAACTGGCGCCCGGTCTGCCGCCCCTGGAATTCGACGCCGTGCTGCTGGAACGCGTGTTCTGCAACCTGCTCGAGAATGCGGCGAAATATGCGCCGCAGGGCGCGATCGTGATCGCGGCGCAAGTGGCCGGTGAGACGGTCGAGGTCTCCGTGGCCGATGCCGGGCCGGACCTGCCGGCGAATCTGGGGGACAGCGCCTTCGAGCCCTTCGAGCGCGGCAGCCATGCGGCGGCCGGTGTCGGCCTCGGCCTGGCCATCTGCCGCGCCATTGTCGAGGCGCATGGCGGCAGCATCCGGGCGGAGTCGCGCGCGGAGGGCGGCACCCGCATGGCCTTCACGCTGCCGCTGGGCACGCCGCCGGTGCTGGAGGACGAAGCCGGTGACTGAGTCGCGCCCGCTGATCCTGATGGTCGAGGACGAGCCGCAGATCCGCCGTTTCGTCCGCGCCGCGCTGGAGGACGAAGGCTGTGTGGTCGAGGCCGGCTCGGCGGCCGCCGCGCTGGAAGCCTTCACCGGGCCGGCCCCGGCGCTGGCCATCATCGACCTCGGCCTGCCCGATCGCGACGGCGTGGAACTGATCCGGGAATTGCGCGGCTGGACCCAGGTGCCGGTCCTGGTCCTGTCCGCCCGTTCGGCCGAAGCGGAGAAGGTCGCGGCACTCGATGCCGGCGCCGACGACTACCTGACCAAACCTTTCGGTGTGCTCGAACTGCAGGCGCGGGTGCGCGCCCTGCTGCGGCGGCAGAAAGTCGGCGCCGGCGAGACGGTGATCGAGTTCGGCAGCATCCGCGTCGATCGCGTGCACCGCACGGTGACGCGCGAGGGCGCAGCGATCCACCTGACACCCATCGAATACCGCCTGCTCGGCGTGCTGCTGAGCAATGCCGGCCGCGTGCTGACGCACCGGCAGCTGCTCAAGGAAGTGTGGGGCCCGGGCCACGCCGAGCGCGGCCACTATCTCCGCATCTACATCGGCCATTTGCGGCAGAAGCTCGAAGCCGATCCGGCACGGCCGCGCCACCTGCTGACCGAAACCGGGGTCGGCTACCGTTTCCAACTCCAGGATTCTGCGACATGAGCGCTCCGCACGGCCGCCCGAAGGGGCGCCAGCCATCACACGGAGCCGCGAAGCGGCGAACCGTCATCACCCCCTTCCTTGGGAAGGGGATCGGGGCGAGGGCACTACGGTGAACCACGAAGCACAAAAAGACAGCACCGCCGTCCTCGCCCTGGCCGCGCTAGGCGTGGTCTATGGCGACATCGGCACCAGCCCGCTGTATGCCATCAAGGAAGTCTTCGGCAACGCCCACCACCCGGTGCCGATCACGCCGGAGAACGTGCTGGGCATACTCTCGCTGGTGTTCTGGTCGCTGATCGTCGTGGTGTCGTTCAAATACGTGGCGCTGATCCTGCGCGCCGACAACAAGGGCGAGGGCGGCATCATGGCGCTGATGGCGCGCGTCCTCGCCGACGAAGGAATCACCGGCCGCACGCGGCAGGCGGTGATCCTGCTCGGCCTGTTCGGCGCCGCGCTGTTCTACGGCGACGGACTGATCACGCCGGCGATTTCGGTGCTGTCCGCGGTCGAGGGCCTGGAAGTCGCGACGCCGTTGTTCGCCCACTACATCGTGCCGATCACGCTGGGCATCCTGGTCGCACTGTTCTGGATCCAGCGCCATGGCACGGCGCGCGTCGGCGTCAGCTTCGGGCCGATCACCTGCCTCTGGTTCGTGGCTCTCGCGGCGCTCGGCGTGATGCAGATCCTGCGCCATCCCTCGGTGCTGGCGGGGCTGTGGCCGGGCCACGCGCTGGCCTTCCTCACCGCCGATCCGGCGCTGGGCTTTCTCGCCATGGGCAGCGTGTTCCTCGTCGTCACGGGCGCCGAGGCGCTGTATGCCGACATGGGCCACTTCGGCCGGCGGCCGATCCGCCTGGCCTGGTTCGGCCTGGTGCTGCCGGCGCTGCTGCTCAACTACTTCGGCCAGGGCGCGCTGCTGCTCGAAGACCCGGCGACGATCAGGAATCCCTTCTACCTGATGGCGCCCGACTGGTTCCTGCTGCCGCTGGTGGGCCTGGCCACGGCGGCCACGGTGATCGCCTCGCAGGCGGTGATCACCGGCGTGTATTCGATCACGCAGCAGGCGATCCAGCTCGGCTATGCGCCGCGCATGGAACTGCTGCACACCTCGGGCAGCCAGATCGGGCAGATCTACATGCCCGGCGTGAACTGGCTGATGCTGCTGGGCGTGATCGCGCTGGTGCTGGCCTTCAAGTCATCCACCAACCTTGCGGCGGCCTATGGCATCGCCGTGACCGGTACCATGATCATCACCTCGCTGTTCGCCTTCCTCGTCGCGCGCCGCCAGTGGGGATGGCGCAAGCGTTTGGCGCTGCCGGTGTTCGGCGCGCTGCTGGTGCTCGACCTGACTTTCCTTGCCGCCAACTCGACCAAGATCCTCGACGGCGGCTGGTTCCCGCTGGTCTTCGGCGGCGTCGTGTATCTGTTGCTGACCACCTGGAAAGCCGGGCGCGAGCTGCTGCAGGACAAGCTCGACACCCAGGCCCTGCTGCTCAAGGACTTCATTCCCGCGATCGAAACGCCGGACACCATCAGCGTGCCCGGCACCGCCGTGTTCATGACGCCCTACCCGGAGCACGTGCCGCATGCCCTGCTGCACAACCTCAAGCACAACAAAGTGCTGCACGAACAGGTGGCGCTGGTGACCGTGACCGTGGAGTCGGTGCCGCGCGTGCCGGCCGCGCAGCGCGTGGTGGTCGAACGCCTGACGCATCGTTTCCATCGCGTGCACATCCATTTCGGCTTCATGGACGCGCCCGACGTGCCGTCCGCGCTGGAGTGGTGCGGCGAGCAGGGGCTGGACCTCGACCCCATGACGACATCCTTCTTCCTCGGCCGCGAAACCGTGGTGCCGCGCGTCGGCGCCGAGATGCCCTACTGGCGCGAAGCCCTGTTCGCCGGGATGTGCCGCAACGCCCGCACCGCCGCCGACTTCTTCGGCCTGCCGCCGAACCAGGTGGTGGAACTGGGGACACGGGTGGCGCTTTAGCGCCGTCCTGCCGGCACCGACTTTCGGGCAGGGCGACGGCGCCGCGATTCAGAATGTACGGCACGCTCGCGCAAGCGCCATGTGCAGTTGGAGGTCCGCAGCGTGCCCACAAGAGTCGTTCAAAGTACTGATCTCGTCGCCGCAAAGTTGCCGGTCGGACCGGCTTGTTGGGCACCAATTGCAGGCCCTGCAACGAAGGGCCCCCATTGGTGGGCAGCGCTCAGGTACCCCAAACCGACACAGAGCCCTAAGGTAGGAGGGTCGCCTGCGTCGGCTACTTCGTCAGCCACTCGGCATAAGCATTTACGTCGATCATCGGAACCGTGCCGCTGAACTGCAGCATCGCGATCAGTTTGAACAGGAATGCGGTCGCCGGCTTTCCTTCATTAGTAAACTCGTACTTGCCGGCATCCTTCTCCCAAACGAAGTGACCGTGCGCCGCCACGCAACCGAGGTTGAGCCTATCCTCTTCGACACTGCCGTCTCCGAGCGCCTTCCAAAGCGGATCGCCGCAGCAGGGCGACCAATCGCTCTCGAACGTCAAGATGCCACCCAGGATTGGGATCAAGGGCTTGGGCGGGTATGTTCCGCCAGCGTGGGGGATGGGCAAGCTCGTACGGTGCAGCGTGCGCACCGAAGCGACCTTCTTGCGTGCATAGGCCACATAGTTGGCGTTGATTGTTTGCTTCGCCTCGAAGATCGCGTACACGCTTTCTGCGGGCACGATCGTCTCGCCCTGGTAGTGGAAGATGAACGGCGAATACTGTCGGTCGTAGACCACGACATCGATCTGGTCGCTGAAGGCTCCCTTGCTATCCACTACATATGCCTTGTCGGCGCGGTAGCGCTCCGGCAGGTAGGTCTTCAGCAACTCTAGCCAAACCGCCTCGCTCGCGTCACCTTTGGCGTCAGGATGTCCAAACGACTTCCGCGTGGTCTGCAAGCGGTGCTGAATATCGTCATGCAAGCTTGCCAGCAAAACCGGAAGTGACCAGCTGCTCATGACTGCTTCTCCTCGAAGGGCGGCGTCGGCTGCAGCTGCCTTGCGATCTCAAGCGCACGGTTGGCCTCGACCCTGCGCGACGGATACGCGTCGAGCACAATCGCGGGAAGAAGTCGCTGCGTCAGATCCGAGAAGGTGAAGCCGTAATGCCCCTTCCCTTTCCCAGTCGCGGCGACCAGCTCCTCGATGTGCTTCGTGCTCAAGCCGAGCGCATGCAGCGCTCCGTCGAGCACCGCATGACGCTGCGCGTCGTTCGGCCGATCGAATGCCAGGATATCGGCAGCTCGCCGCTTGACGGCCGGATCAAGCGCGCGGAGCCTGTTTGTGCACATGATCACGGCGGCTGGAAGCTGCCCATTCGCCAGTCGGTCGATACCACGGATGAAGGCGTTCACGCCGGCGCGATCTTCATGATGCATCTGCCCTGATTCACGCGACTGAGCCAGCGCGTCCGCTTCGTCGACGAGGAGAATGATGGCCCCGCGCGAACGGCCGGTCGATCCCTTCAGCTTGGTCGCGGCGTCGACCGTGTAGTCGAAGGCCGCCGTCAGGAGTTGCGTCATTTCCCCGACTCGCCCCTGGCCGCGACTTGAGAGGCTCAGCGGGTACAGCGTGATCTCGACCTTCTCCTGTCGCGCGACGGCGTCCCCGATAGTCTCAGCCAACTCGGTCTTTCCGGAACCAACGTCACCCGCCAGCACTACGAGCGGCGGACGACGAAGCACGTGCTTCAGCAGCCCTTTTGCGTTGGGGTGGTACTTCTGGGCCCAAGCCTCGAAGCCTGCGGGGTTCACGAGCAGACCGAGGATCTTGCTCAGGCGCTCTTTGTGGTCGTCAAGGCCGACCAGTCGCGCAAGCCGCTCCTGTGGCTCGAAGTCCGGGAACGTCAGGCGACGCTCGAACAACTCATCTAGTGCAGGTTTGGTTTGCATCAATAGGCCCTCACGCTTGCGCGGTTCAGTGCCCGGCCGCCGGCCGCGTAGGTCTTGTCGTCTACCAAATAGCCATTCACCGTAGGCTGGGCCATTCCGGTGCGATAGAACGGCATCCGGCGCTTGAAGGCATCCTTCTGACTCTCCGTCAATGCGTCCCACGCCGCCGAGTACGTCATGTAGTTGTGGAAGGACGCGCCCGAAATGTCGCGGCCCGGAAGCACCCGCCCCGGGTCGTCATCATTCGCGGCCATACCTGCTAAGTCGCGGGCCGTGTACCGCAGCGTCGGCTCGATCCACTGGCCGCCACGGAGGAAGCCGACCGTGAGGGTTCCGAAGTACCCCGCCTTCAGCAGTTCGACGGCCTCACTCTCGTAGTTGACGATGTCGCTGTCGCTAAGATGGCCGTAGAAGCGCTGCATGCGCTTGAGGTCAGCGGAGACCTTTGCCGCCATGTGCCGCGCATGCGTGACGGTGAAGGTCGCGGATTCGGTGATGGTGTAGCTGGACATGGTTCCTCTCCTATCCCTGGAACGCCGAACCGAAGACCTTCTGCCAGTAGTAGACGGTTTCCTGCTTGGTCGGCGCCGAGAGCGCCGAGTCGATGGCGTCTCCGGCGTCGATCGCTGTCTCATATATCGCGGAGGCGTTCGCGTCGGTGTAGAGCCGGCTGACGTTGTTCACGGCGTTCACCGGGTCGATGATCTGCACGCGCTGGCTGAAGGTGCCGATCGCCGAAGCCGGGTAGTTGTCGGTGAAGAACACCTTCTCCCGGAGGTCGGTGCGGGCTAGATAGGTGAAGAAGTGCTGCAGTGCCTCCGGGTAGTCGGAAAAAGACAGACCATCGTCGGCAAGCTTCGCAAGAAGCAGCTCGATCATGAACGACTTGAACCTGAAGTTGTCATCAGCCGCTTTCATGCGCGCCGCCCAGAACTTCACCAGCCGGGCCACCTGCGAGAAGTGGTCGGGCTGCGCGCGCTTACGCTTGCTGATGAATTCAAGGTGTAGCGGGATGTTGGTCTTGAGGAACGAGCCATCGTCGTGGCTGATGAGGTTCCCGTACCAGTCGGGATCACCGTCATAGAGGATCGGCACCACGTCGACATCTAGCCCGGTGCCCTTGAACGACACCGTCACGCTGTAGGTCTGTGGCTTCACCTGGTCCGCCGAGAAGTTCGGGAACGCCTTGCGCAACCGCTCCGCCAGGTACTCTAGGAGCGCAGACACCTCGTGCGGGGCATCGGCACCGCTTATGTAGCAAGCCACGTCGATGTCGTTCAGGGAACGCAGCGCCGTGCCCTTAGCGAGGCTTCCGGCAAGCAGCATCCTCTTCAGCGTGAAGTCCGGGTGCTCGCCTAGGTAGGTTTCCAGCCGGTCGCGCAGGCGCTTGGCTTGGGCACGGAATTCGTCCGCCTTGTCCTTAGGCAGATTGACCCTGTCCCGGGCGAAACGCGCGATCTCGGCATGACTAACGTGTTCTCGGCTCATTGTTTTCCTTCCTGGCAACATGTCGAACTAGACATATCATTAATGCCTAGTCTATACTTTACAGTAAATGTAGTCAATTATTTTATGGCGAACTAGACATGACCGAAGAACGCACCCCCTCCGACCTCTTCCAAGAGCGACTGAAAGCCGCCCGAGAGTTGCGTAAGTGGAGCCAGGGCGAACTGGCCGGGAAGGCGACCATGCCGCCCAGTTCAATCGCACATTTTGAATCCGGATCGCGCAAGCCATCGTTCGATACGCTCAGGCGTCTCGCGAACGCACTTGAAGTGACGACGGACTATCTGCTGGGCAGGGTCGACGACCCCACAATGGCACAAGCCGCTGACCCGCTCTTCCGCGATGCCAGCAAATTGACCGGCAATGATCGCGAGCTAGCCAAGGACTTCTTGAAGATGCTCGCCGAGCGAAACAAGTAAGGGAAATGATCGATGACGAGCCGGCTTCTGCGCCTCACACTCGCGAAACAGCGCGGCGAGGCCGTCCTTGTCGAAGAGAAGATCACAGACCTGCCGGTCGACCCGTTCGCGATCGCCCAAAAACACGACATCGTGGTGCAGGCGAAGCCAGATACTGAGTCCGGCGTGTCCGGGATGCTGCTGCGGCACGGGAATGCCTTCGGCATCCTCTACGCGGCAGACATTCCTAACGAGGGATTTCATCGGTTCAGCGTGGCCCACGAGCTGGGCCACTATTTTCTCGAAGGTCACATTGATCATGTGCTGCCGACCGACGGCAGTCATGCATCGTACGCAGGCTTTTCATCCGGCGATCCTTACGAACAGGAAGCGGACAATTTCGCGGTCGGCCTCTTGATGCCGGCGAAGCCCTTTAGGAACCTCATGGGCCGGGCGCGCCTCGGCCTCGCCGATATCGAGTTCGCACGCGAGGTATGCAAGACATCGCTGACATCCACCGCGATCCGCTACGCGGAGCTGACTGACGACGCTATTGCGGTCATCCTGAGCACGGGCCGCGTCATCGATTACTGCATCCTATCTGAGCCTATGAAATCGCTGCCGGACCTGATCTGGCTGAAGCGCGGTTCGCCCGTGCCAAGGAACACGGTGACCTCGCGATTCAACGCCGACGGTAGCAGAGTGGATCGAGCAGAGCGCGACGAGGAAGAGATTGATGTTCTGGACTGGCTCGGTGGCAAGCGTTCAAGCATTGTCAAGGAAGAAGTGATCGGACTCGGCCGCTATGGCAAGACGCTCACGGTGCTGTCATCGCGCAAGATCGGCCAAGAGACCTATGCCGACGAAGGCAACGACGAAGACGATCTCGTTGAACGGTGGACTCCGAGGTTCAAGAAGTAAATAGCACGCGCACCGAGCCGCAACGACACGGCTTCCTCTTAGTTGCAAGATCTCCACTTCCGTCCACTTCTTGCGCAGGTTTTCGGCCGCGAGCCCGCGGTGACAGTGATGCGGCTCGATTTCGGTGCAAAACAGGCATCCCCCGCGCCATACACCGGGACCGGGTTCAGCCACTAACCCTTCCCAAGGTTCAAAGGCCCGGCCGCGCCGTCTGCGAAGGAACGAAGAAGGCTCAACGTGGTCTGCAGACGGCTGAATGGGGTGCCACGAAGCTGCCAGTCGCCAACGACAGGATTTGGCCGTTCCCCGCCAGTCGAGCGGTAACACGGCCCAGTTCGAAGCATCACGCTTCCCCTTCCGCTGCGGATCGCCGCCGGGCGTCTCTCCATCGCCCATCGGCCAGCACGACCGAGGTTTCGACTTGCCGCTCGGGAATCGACCAGTATTTGCGGAGCAGGGAATCCTTGTCCTCTTTCGGTACCAGAGCAAAGCCGTTCCGGCGATAGAAATCGATGGCCCAGGACGCGTCCGCCCAGGTGCCGACCAACAGGGGCTTTTCCGCGAGGCTTGCCACCTGGCGCAGGAGCATTGTCCCCACCCCTTTCCTCTGTATGGCCAGCGCGATGTAGGCATGGCGTATCAGGGCGACGGCTCCCTTGTCCTGCATTCCCATCACCCCGGCCAGTCGGCCGACGTCCTCCGCGACCCGGACCATGACGCCAG
>CAZGQB010000025.1:0-14108 GCA_964527055.1 uncultured Sulfuritalea sp. | reverse complement strand
GCGCTTCCTGAACCCCGAGCGCGTGTCGATGCCGGACTTCGACATCGACTTCTGCCAGGAAGGGCGCGACCGCGTCATCGATTACGTCAAGAACAAGTACGGCGCGCACGCGGTGTCGCAGATCGTCACCTTCGGCACCATGGCGGCCAAGGCGGTGATCCGCGATGTCGGCCGCGTGCTCGACCTCGGCTTCAATTTCGTCGACCAGTTCGCCAAGCTGATCCCCAACGAACTCGGCATAACCCTCAAGGACGCCCTGGAAAAGGAGCCCCTGATCCGCAGCCGCATCGACGCCG
This sequence comes from uncultured Sulfuritalea sp., assembly GCA_964527055.1. Taxonomy (GTDB): domain Bacteria; phylum Pseudomonadota; class Gammaproteobacteria; order Burkholderiales; family Rhodocyclaceae; genus Sulfuritalea. The sequence continues at coordinate 13,812 of CAZGQB010000025.1, read as the reverse complement.
AAGAGGAAGTGGCCGAGTTGTGGTCCCTGGCGCTGAAGCTGGAGGGCCTTGCCCGCAACGTCGGCATGCATGCCGGTGGCGTATTGATCGCGCCGGGCAAGCTGACCGATTTCTGCCCTCTGTATTCGCCGGACGGCACGAGTTCGGTGGTCTCGCAATTCGACAAGGACGACGTGGAAAAGGCGGGCCTGGTCAAGTTCGACTTCCTCGGCCTGCGCACGCTGACCATCATCGAAGAAGCGCTGCGCCTGGCGCGGGAAGTCGAAGGCGCGGCGATCGACCTCGCCACGCTGCCGCTCGACGACCGCGAGACCTACGACACGGTGTTCAAGACCGCCAACACCACGGCGGTATTCCAGTTCGAATCCGGCGGCATGAAGGATGCGCTGGTCAAGGCCCGCCCCGACCGGCTCGACGACCTGATCGCGCTGAACGCGCTGTACCGGCCGGGGCCGATGGACTTCATCCCCAACTTCATCAACCGCAAGCACGGCCGCGAGCGCGTGGTCTATCCGCATCCCTGCCTGGAGAAGGTGCTGGCCACCACCTACGGCATCATGATCTACCAGGAGCAGGTGATGCAGACGGCGCAGGTGGCGGCCGGTTACAGCCTGGGCGCGGCCGACCTGCTGCGCCGCGCGATGGGCAAGAAGAAGCCCGAGGAGATGGCCAAGCAGCGCGAGATATTCGTCACCGGGGCCGCCGCGAACGGCATCGGCGAGGCCCAGGCCAACGAAATCTTCGACACCATGGAGAAGTTCGCCGGCTACGGCTTCAACAAGTCGCACGCCGCCGCCTACGCCCTGGTCGCCTACCACACGGCCTGGCTCAAATGCCACCACCCGGCGGCCTTCATGGCCGCCACGCTGTCGTCGGAAATGGCCAATACCGACAAGGTCCAGTTCTTCTACAAGGACGCGGTCGACAACGGCCTGGTCTTCCTGCCGCCCGACATCAACCAGGGCGGCATCCGCTTCCACCCGGTGGATGGCAGGACCGTCCGCTATGGCCTCGGTGCGATCAAGGGCACCGGCGAGGCGGCGCTGTCGGTGATCCTCAAGGCGCGCGAAACGGGGGGGGCGTTTACGGATCTCTTCGATTTCTGCCGCCGCATCGACAAGCGCGTGGTGAACCGGCGCGTGATCGAGGCACTGATCCGCGCCGGCGCGTTCGACGGAATAGATGATCATCGCGCCAAACTGCTGGCCTCGACCGGCGTGGCGCTCGAAGCGGCCGAGCAGGCCGAGCGCAATGCCCTGCAGGGCGGCCTGTTCGACACGGGCGGCGGTGCGCGGGAAGACACCGTGCACTATGTCGATGTACCGCGCTGGACGGAACGCGAACGACTGATGAACGAAAAGCCGGCGCTGGGCTTCTTCCTTTCCGGCCATCCCTACCAAGCCTATGCCGCCGAGATCGGCGCCTTCGTCAAGCGCCGCCTGGGCCAGCTCGAGCCGCAGCGCGAGCCGGTGCTGCTGGCCGGCGTGGTGATGTCGACGCGCACGCAGATGACACGCCGCGGCAAGATGGCGGTCGTGCTGCTTGACGACGGTACGACCCAGCTGGAGATCACCGTGTTCAACGAACTCTGGGAGGCGGAGCGGGCCAAGATCAGGGAAGACGAACTGCTGCTGGTCGAGGGCAAGGTGCAGAAGGACGACTTCAGCGGCAGCCTGCGCGTTTCGGCGGACAAGCTCTACACCCTGGCCGAGGCGCGCGGCCACTACGCGCGCGGCTTGCAGCTGACCATGAACGGCGGCTCCGACGCCAGGCGCCTGCAGGCGCTGCTGGCGCCCTTCCGCAACGGCCCCTGCCCGGTGCGGGTGAGCTACCGCAACGGCGATGCCGCCGCGGAACTGCCGCTGCCCGAGAGCTGGCGCGTGCGGCTCGACGATGCGCTGCTGGCCGGGCTATCCGACTGGCTGCGGCCGGAGAACGTGAAGGTGCTCTACACGTGATCGCGCAGGAGGCCGATGCGGGAACGCGGGGCAGGCCGCAAAAAGTCGGCGCTGGCGCCACGGCGGCATCCGGCCGGCCGTGCGGGTGCCGATGCAGGCGAGCTTGCCCGGGATGTGGATCAGCGGGGCCCTTCCGTGAATCATGACCAATGCCGAGCAAGAATCGGCGATTGACCACGTACCCGGCCTCCGCCATACTTTTTTGCGGGTCCTCGGGATTTCCTTTCCTTGGGACAGCGGCCATGAGTAGCACCGATCAGCGGAAGCAAGCAAAGGACAGAGGACATGAGTAGCACCGATCAGCGGGAACTGGAAAACAGCGGCGCCACCGCCGGCGAAATTCAGCGCCACTACGACGTGGGGAACGAGTTCTACCGCCTCTGGCTGGATGAGGGCATGAACTATTCCTGCGCCTTATGGGACGGGGAGCGCAAGGGCGACGATCTGGCACAGGCGCAGGTGAGGAAGCTCACGTATCACATCGAAAGCGCGGATGCCTCCGGCAAGGGGGCGGTACTTGATATCGGCTGTGGTTGGGGTGCCATGCTGTACCAGCTCTCTCAGGTGCATAACGTGAAACGTTGCGTGGGTTTGACGTTGAGTGAAGAGCAGGCGGACTGGGTTCGGGCGCGCGCCATGAACGGCGTCGAAGTCCGCCTTCAGGCTTGGCAGGACCACGCTCCCGAACAGCCTTATGACGCGATTATCTCCATCGGTGCATTCGAGCATTTCGTTCGCCCCGGAATGACTCCGGCTGACAAGATCGCCGCGTACCGGGCGTTCTTCGAGAAGTGCGCCTCCTGGCTCGTTTATCCGGGCCGGCTCTCACTTCAAACCATTGCCCACGGTTGCGCGGAAGAGAAGAAAAGAGAGCAATCGTCACCGTTGTCGAGAATTTTTCCGGGCTCGGCGCTGCCGCGCCTCCAGGAAATCATTACCGCAGCGGAGGATTTTTTCAAGATCACGAAGGTTGTCAATCACGCGAATGATTACGCGCAAACGTGCAGGATATGGAGAAAAAATCTCAAGGAAAACAGAGAGAAGGCCATAGAACTTCAAGGCGAGTCCGTGTACCAGAACTATCTCGATTACTTGCAGATTTCCGAGTATGGCTTCGCCCTGGAAAACCTGGCCCTGTACAGAATCGTTCTGGAGAAGCCCCGCAAGTTGTTCTGACTCTTCCGCCCCTTTGATTTTGGTCGGCGAGGATGGGAGCCGGGCAATCGCATTTTTGGTCGTGCTCCCCGCGCTTGCCTCGAGGCCAATGGGCGACCGTGAATCCGGTGCAGCGGCAATCGGGCGGAAGCTGCGCCAAGGCGGCTTTACGAAACGATGTACGCCCCCGCGCCGGCGGACAGCAGCTTGCCGTCGGCGCCGAGGAACTCCATGCGGGTGGTGGCGACGCGCGAGCCGAGGCGCAGGACTTCCGCGCGCAGTTCGAAGCGGTCGCCGATACCGGGGCGCAGGTAGTCGATGCGCAGATCGATGGTGCCCAGCTTGCCGAAGCGGTGCAGGCGCTGCGCCGGCGTCTCGTCCATGTGGCGCGCGCCGATCGCCGCCATCACCGCCAGCCCGCCCATGGCATCGAGGCTGGCACTGATGACGCCGCCGTGGATCCGGTTGTGGCTGTAGTGCCCGATCAGCTCCCGCCGCATTTCGATGCGGCCGCTGGCGCGGTCCGGCCCGATCGAGGTGACCTTGAGGCCGAGGATCTGGTTGAAGACGATCATTTCCTCGAAGATATTCTTGAGGCCGCCGACGTACTCCGGCTCGAACTCGATCGCAGTTTCCGACGCGTGCTTCCTCATGACGCGGACGCGGAATCGGTGCCGGTTGCCGTGTCAGGCACAATCAGCTCCCTGGCGCGCACAGCCACCCGCGTTGGAAAGGGCTGCGACTTGCGGCTTGCCGGGTCGAGGCAGACCACGGTGAACTCGCAAATCGAGGCGACATCGCCGGTTTCGGTATTGAACAATTCGTGGCGGAAGCGCAGCACCTTCTCGCGCATTTCCAGCACGCCGGTACGCACCGCAACGGTGTCGCCGGGATACAGTTCCCTGCGGTAGCCGATGTTCTGCTGCACGGCGGCCAGGTGCAGGGCACCGCTGCGCAGCAGGGACGGCGTCATGCCGAGCATGGCATAGAACTGCCAGCAGGCCTCTTCGAAAAACTCCATGTAGGCGCGCACGTTGATGTGGCCCATGTGGTCGCGCTGCCACTCATGCACCGTGCCGCGTGCGGTCTCGATCATCGCTCAGGCCTCGTGCCCGGCGCCCGGGGGAGCGGCCGGGAATGCGCGCACGGCAGCTGCCTACTTCCGGGCTTCCGCCAGATCCTTGTCGCTTATCTTGCCCGAACGATGCAGCCACAGCAGGATCGCCAGCGGCTTGGGAATATTGCGGCCGGACTCGTAACGCGATCCGCCCGACTGGGTGACGCCGAAGCGCGTCCAGAACTCGGTCTGGTTGATGTTCTGCTTCTTGCGCACATCCGCGATGTCCGAAAAGTCCAGTTTCTTTTTGCGGGCCATGGTTGCTACTCCTGTAGTTTTAGGTCTAAAGCGACGCCAAGCATACAGAATTTTTACCGGCTGCGCATTCGTCAGGCATCATTTTTCGGCCGACGCTTGCGAGCCGGTCATTGGTCCGGCGTTGGTTCGCTCTCCGCCAGGTCCGATTCATGTCGAATCGAACGCAGGCTCTCGAGGTTGGCCAGGAACGCCTCCACCAGTGTCGGGTCGAATTGGGCTCCGGCACCGGCACGAAGATGCTCGACGGCGGCTTCCTCGGTCCAGGGCCTCTTGTACGGGCGGGTCGTGAGCAGGGCATCCCAAACGTCGGCCACCGCGACGATGCGTGCCGACAGCGGGATGTCCTCGCCGCGCAGGCCCAGCGGGTAGCCGCTGCCATCGAACCACTCGTGGTGGTGGCGGGCGATGTCGGCCGACATTTTCATCGATTCCGAGGTGGACCCTTGCAGCATCTCGTAGCCGATGTCCGGATGCGTGCGCATGATGGCCAGTTCGCCATCCGTCAGGCGCCGCGGCGCGAGCAGGATTCCGTCGGGGATGCCGATTTTGCCGATGTCATGGAGCGGCGCCGCCAATCCGATCACATGGACTTCGGCGTCGCCGAATCCTGTTTCGCGCGCCAGCAGCTTCGAGTAGCGCGCCATCCGCACCAGGTGCTGTCCGGTCTCCGAATCGCGCTTCTCGGCGACCACGGCCAGGCGCCGCAGCATTTCCATGCTGCGGCTCTGGAGGTCCTCGGTTACCTCGGCGACGCGCTGTTGCAGTACTTCGGCGTGCCGCTTGTTCTGCAGCTGGAACAGGCGCATCCTGAGCAGGTTGCGACAGCGCGACTGGCATTCCCTCTGGTTGATCGGCCGCGTCAGGAAGTCGGCGGCGCCGGCGTCGAGGGCCGCATAACGCACGTCCATGCCCTCATGCGCGGTAACCACGACGATCGGCACATCGAAGAGGTGTTCGATGCCCTTCAGCTGGCGGATGACACCGACGCCGTCGAGTTCGGGCATGCTGAAATCGGTGACCACCAGGTCGAGCGGATTTTCCGCCGCGTAGCGCACGGCTTCCAGGGGCCGGACGAAGGTGACGACGTCGATGTCGGGTGCGATGCCGGAGAGAATTTCGGCAACCAGCATGGCGTTCGAGGTCTGGTCGTCGATTACGAGTACGGTCTGGCGCATGGGGTGTCCCGATGATCCGAAGTGCGGGTGTGGCAGGAATGTGCGTTGTGATACCGGCGCAACATAACATTCCTCTGCGCCGGGGACAACGGCCCGCTACGCAAACCGCTTCCGCTGGCGGAAAATTGCCGCTGTTCGCCGAATGAATATAAGCACTTTTTGGCGATCATTGTGCCGTGTAACCCGTGGTCCGGCGCAAAGTGCCCGGCAGCGCCTGCTGATCCCCACCAAAATCAATAACCAACTAATTTGTATAGCTTGACGAGAATGCCTTGAACAACTTGGAATCGACAGTGGAATCCTGATGAAGACCGCTTCGACACTTCAAGTCGTACTGGCGAAGCAGGCCAGGTTACGAGCATTTATCGGCATGCCGATGGCGGTGGTTGTGGTGTGGCTGCATTACGTCGACAAGTCGTTCTTGTGGGCGGAATTGGCGTTCGCCGGTTATTGCATCTATGTCGTCTGCACATGGGTCGCATCAAAGTGGCTTCCGGAGCGACTTTGGACTCCGGCCATATTTTGCACCGCGGCACTTGACGCGGTATTCGTGATGTTCACCCTGCCCTTGATCGAAAACGCGGCAGGCATCATCGTCGGCATTGCGCTGTTTACCGGTCTGGGCTATGGCTTGCGTACGGGCAACAAGTACGTCATGGCGGTCAACCAGGGTGTCACGCTGGCCGGATTCGCCCTGATCCTCGTCATCTATCCGCATTGGCTGGAGAATCCGCTGAGGGCGATTTCCTTCGCCGTGCCGCTGATCATCATTCCCATCTATGTCGGCGCGCTGCTCGACCAGTTGCACGCGGCACGGAAGCGCGCCGAAGAGGAGAGCAAGGGCAAGTCCGACATGCTGGCGAAGGTCTCGCACGAACTGCGCACCCCTTTGGGCGGCATCGTTTCCGCCGCCGACCTGATCCACATGGGCGCGCCGACCGCGCCAGAAGGCAGGCTGGCAAGCACCATCATGGCCCTGGCCAAGCACCTGCAGGACGACATCGCCGACCTGCTCGACCAGGCCAAGCACGAGGCCAAGTCGCTGATCCTGAATCCCGGCATTTGCGACATCCGCGAACTGATGAATACGGTGGAAGCCGCGGTACGCGCCAGGGCCAACGAGAAGCATCTCGACCTGCAGGTGCTGATCGATCCGCGGCTCGATGCGGCAAGCATCGCCGATGCGCACTACCTGGGCCGCGCCCTGCTCAACCTGGCCGGAAATGCGGTCAAGTTTACCGAGGAAGGCCAGGTCGTGATCCGGGTCATGGTGCTCGATGCCACGCCCAGCAGGTTCTATCTGCGCTTCTCCGTCGAAGACAGCGGGATCGGCATCGCCCAGGCCGACCAGGAAAAAATCTTCACCCCCTTCGTCCAGCTCGACACCGGTTCCGCCCGTCACTCCGCCGGCACCGGCCTCGGCCTGTCGATCTGCAAGGATGTCGTCGAACTGATGGGCGGCGAGCTTCGCGTATCGAGCGAGCCGGGGCGCGGCTCGCGCTTCTGGTTCGACGTCTATTTCCCGCGCGCCGACGGGCGGTCGTTGGAGCCGCCCGCGGCCGCCGTCCGCGCCGGCGGCATGCGCCTGCGGATCCTGGTCGTCGACGACAATGTCACCAACCTGCACCTGCTGCGCGAGATCCTCGAGCAGGACGGGCACGCCGTCAGTATCGCCGCCTCGGGGCAGGAAGCGCTCGACCTGCTGGCAATACCCGAACGGGCGCCGGACGTGATCTTCCTCGACTACAACCTGGGTGACATGGACGGCATCGAGGTCCTGCAGGTTTATCATTTCGGCGTACGCGATCCGGCGCCGGTGTTCTTCCTGACCGCCGATACTTCGGCGGATACCACGGCACGCCTACGCGACACCGATGCCTGCGGGATCATCGGCAAGCCGGTGCGGCTGGCGGAGATTCGCGAGGTGCTGGCCGACACGTTCCCGGAAGGGACACCTGCCGCCGAGACCAGGACGGCACCCGGGCTGCGCGCGGTGCCCATCCTCTACCTCGATGCCGAGGTCCTGGCGGAGGTGGCGGCCATCAGCAAACGGCCTGAATTCCTCGGGGAAATGATCGACCACGCCGTCCTCGACATCGAGCGATCAACCGCCGGACTGCTCGACGCGCTCGGCGACGCGCAGTGGGATGAGGTCAAGAAACTGGCGCACGCCCTGAAGGGTGTCGCGCATCAGATGGGGGCGTTTCGCCTCAAGAACACCGCGATCTCGATCATGCAGACGGATATCGCGGGGCTGGAAGCGATGCGGACCAAGCTCGCGATGGAGCTCTCCGACGTCAGCGCCAACAGCGTCGCGGCGCTGCGCGATTGGCGCAATTCGGCTAGGCCGAACGCTTCCGGAAAATCGGTGGCGTGACCGGGGCGGCGCCGGCATCGGCCGCCTGCATGCGCACCAGGGTATCGAGCACCCGGCGCTCCTCGGCGGACAGCGCCATTGCCGTCGCCACCCAGTCCTCGACCACGGTGCGCATTTCTGCGAGGTCGAAGCTGCCCATGCGCGCTTCGGCGCGCTGCAGGGCCATGCGGGCGTTGTAGCGACGGCGGTGCTCGGCGACGAAGCGCTGCACGGCGGCAGGACCTTCGCCGGGCTCGCACAGCTCATCCACCACGCCCTGGGCGTGCAGGTCCGCCGCGGAATGGATGCGCGCGTTGCGCATGAACGCGGCGGCGCGGCGCAGCCCGATGCGGTTGGCCAGCAGGGTCATGCCGCCGGTGCAGGGGAAGGTGCCGAAGGCGATTTCGGGGAAGCCGAATTGCGCGCCGCGTTCGGCGATCAGGTGGGTAGCGCTCAATGCCGTTTCGAAGCCGCCGCCCAGGGCACGCCCCTGGACCAGGGCGACGGTGGTGACATCGTGCGCCGCGGCGTATATGCGCCGGACCAGTTCCAGGCAGCGCATCGAGTAGGCGCGCAGCGCGCCGGCGTTGCCGCCCTCGATGCAGGACTGGAAATAGGCGAGGTCGCCGCCCAGGGCGAAATGGCGCGGATGGTTCGACGTCAGGACCAGATAGTGCAGACGGTACTCGCGCGAGTCCTCCTGCCAGTGCCAGTTGTTCCCTTCGATCCGGTCCAGCAGCCGTTCGAGCCCGGCCAGCAGTTCCGGCGAGAAGTTGAGCGGCCGGCGGTCCACGGGCTGCAGGGAAACCCAGAGGGTGTCGAGCGAATTGTCAAGCCGGGTCGCCAGCGAACTGTCGTCCCGGGCTACGTGCGGCGCGATGGAAGCGGTCTTCACCATGGCATGCCCGAGCACAAATGAAAGCCGAATATTACCGCCTGCTGAGCACCAGGGCGGTGTTTGTGCCGCCAAAACCGGCACTCAGGCTCAATGTGTGGCGAATTTGCACACCTCGTTCGGCAACGGCCGGCACGTGGCGGAGCGGGCAGCCTGGGTCGATGTCGTCGAGAAAGGCCGTCGCCGGCAGGAAATCATGCTGTATGGCGAGGACGCAGACCCCCAGTTCCATGGCGCTGGCGGCGCCCAGCATGTGCCCGTGCTGGGCCTTGGTGCTGCTGACGGGGACGGCATCGGCGGCATCGCCGAGGGCGGCACGCAGCGATGCTGCTTCCACCGGGTCGCCGGTCGGAGTCGCCGTGGCATGGGCGTTGATGTAGGACAGATCGGACGGCTGCAGGCCGGCATCGCGCAGGGCGGCCGTGACGGCGGCGGTCTGTCCGCGCGAATGCGGGGAGCCGACATGGTGGGCATCGCAGGCGATGCCGTAACCGGACAGCGTCGCATGGATACGGGCGCCGCGCGCAGCGGCGTGCTGCGCCGACTCCAGGACGAGGAACACTGCCCCCTCGGCGAGCACCAGCCCGCTCCGGTCGCGGGAAAACGGCCGGCAGCTGCGCCCGACGTCGTCCGCATCGGGACGGGCCAGCGCCCGCAAGCCGTCCCAGGCGCCCATGACCGGCGCATTGAGCGTGGCCTCGCAGCCGCCGGCGATCGCCAGGTCGAGATCGCCGGTGCGGATCCAGCGCAGGGCATCGCCGATCGCCGCGCCGGAGGACGCGCAGGCAGAGGTATGGGTGATCACGGGACCGACGATCTGGTGGCGGATGGAAATCCAGGCGGCGGCGGCGTTGTGCATGCCGGCCATGATCGTGAATGGGCGGGCGGTCTGCTTGCCCGCGACGCAAAAGTCGCGCAGCCACTGGGTTTGGGTTTCGGCGCCGCCGCTGACGGTACCCGCAAACACGCCGGCGCGCGGCCCGGGTTCGCCCAGGCCCGGGGGGAGGCCGGCGTCGGCCAGGGCCTGCTCCGCGGCGGCGACGCTCATTTTCGTGACCCGGTCCAGGTAGGGCAGATCCTTCTTTTCGAAATGATCGTCGAAATCGCCGCGGACGATGCCGGCCGGGAAAGTCTTGGTGAAGCCTTTCGCCGACCAGAGGCTGATGCCGGAGCGGACCGTGCGCAGGTGATCGAGTACTTCGGCGGCAGACTGGCCGATGGGCGAAACGAAGCCCAGGCCGGTGATGACGACTTCGTTCACGACTCCGCCAGGCTTGCGTGCACCAGGGCCACGAAGTCGTTGATCGTCGGGTTTGCCGGCAGCCGCTCGAGCGCCAGCTGGCAACCGAAGGATTCTTCCAGACCCATCACGATGTCGATCAACGCCATCGAGTCGAGCCCCGAATCCTTGATGGGCTGGCCGCTGTCCGGCAGATCCAGGCCGAAGGTGGTCTTGGCGATTTCACGAATCTTGGCGATGACAGCTTCATCGCTCGAGGTGGCAATGCTCATGATGGCAATCGGTTTACGGTTGGTTTCAGATGGCTGAACTTAACGCATGGGGAACGCGCGGATAGGGTGGAATTGACAGGGTAAACCCCCTCGGGAGCGGAGTTTGCCACGGAAAGATTACAGCTTTATCTAGGCAGTGGGCCGCAACTCGAAATCATGGAATTTGCCGGTGGCGGGTTCGGCGATCAGTTCGTCCACGCTGCTTCCGGCCGGGCCGATCCTGCTCCAGTCCAGCATGGCCTCGACCTGCGCCGCGTCACCGGCGATCACGGCCTCGACGCGGCCGTCGCGGCGATTGCGCACCCAGCCCGTGATGCCGAGCAGGCGTGCCTGCGCCAGCATCGAATAACGGAAACCGACACCCTGCACGACGCCGCGGATGAGCAGGCGGCGAACAACCTGGGTCATTTCACCTTCATTCCGGGGGTCGCGCCGCTGTCGGGCGAGAGCAGGAACAGGCCCGGCGCCTTGCCGTCGGCATCCGAGGCCGCGAGCACCATGCCTTCGCTCATGCCGAACTTCATCTTGCGCGGCGCGAGGTTCGCCACCATGACGGTGAGGCGGCCGACCAGTTGCGCCGGATCGTAGGCCGACTTTATTCCGGCGAAGACATTGCGGCTGCCCTCGGCGCCGAGGTCCAGCGTCAGGCGGATCAGTTTGTCCGCGCCCTCGACGTGCTGCGCGTCGGCGATGCGCGCGACGCGCAGGTCGACCCTGGCGAAGTCGTCGATCCCGATGACCGGCGCGAACGCGCCGCCGTGCGCTCCCTCCCCCCCCGCGGGGGAGGGCTGGGGAGGGGGGGCGGCGACATGCTGTTGGTGCTGGGCGTGGCGCTGCGGCGACCGCGCTTCCGCAGAAGTCGGCGCCGGCGATACGGCGGACTGTACGGTGGGCGCCAGCGATTCGCGGTTGGCCGCCACCAGGGCCTCGACCTGTTTCGGGTCGATGCGCTGCATCAGGTGTTCGTAGGCGTTGATCAGGTGGGCCGGCGGCAGCAAGTGCCCGGAGTCGGCCCAGTGCAGCGGCGCCACGTTGAGGAATTCCTCGGCGCGATGCGCCAGCTTGGGCAGTACCGGCTTGAGGTAGATGGTCAGTATGCGGAAAGCATTGACCAGCAGCGAGCAGACCTCCTGCAGCTTGCCGTCCTGGCCTTCCTGCCTGGCCAGTTGCCAGGGCTGGTGCTGGTCCACGTACTGGTTGACCTGGTCGGCCAGCGCCATCACGCGGCGCAATGCCCGGGCGTAGTCGCGGACTTCATAGTGCGCGGCGATTTCCTCGCCGGCCTCGATCAGGCCCGGCAATTCGTCGCGGAAGGCGTCGCTGAGGTGGCGCGCGTCGAGCTTGCCGGCGAAGCGCTTGGCAATGAAGCCGGCGGCGCGGCTGGCGATGTTGATGTACTTGCCGACCAGGTCGGAATTGACCCGGCTGACGAAGTCGTCGAGGTTGAGGTCGATGTCCTCCATGGTGCCGTTGAGTTTGGCGGCGAAGTAGTAGCGCAGCCATTCCGGGTTGAGACCCTGCGTCAGGTAGCTCTCGGCGGTGATGAAGGTGCCGCGCGACTTCGACATCTTGGCGCCATCCACCGTCAGAAAGCCGTGGGCGAAGACGCTGGTCGGGATGCGGTAGCCGGCGTGCTCCAGTTCGGCCGGCCAGAACAGGGCGTGGAAATACAGGATGTCCTTGCCGACGAAGTGATGCAGCTCGGCCTTCGAATTCCTGCCCCAGTACTCGTCGAAGTCGAGCCCCTTCTTCGCGCAGAAGTTCCTGAACGAACCCATGTAGCCGATCGGCGCGTCGAGCCAGACGTAGAAGAATTTGCCCGGCGCATCGGGAATCTCGAAGCCGAAATAGGGCGCGTCGCGCGAAATGTCCCAGTCGGTGAGCTTGTTCTCGCCGGGCTCGCCGAGCCATTCCTGCAGCTTGTTCACCGCCTCTGGCTGCGACTTGCAGACCTCGCGCGTGGCGCGGCGCAGGAATTCCTGGCAGCGCGGGTCGGAGAGCTTGAAGAAATAGTGGTCGGAGGAACGCAGTTCGGGTTTGGCACCCGATACGGCCGAATACGGATTCTTCAGTTCGGTCGGCGCATAGGCCGCGCCGCAGGATTCGCAGGCATCGCCGTACTGGTCCCTGGCCCCGCACTTGGGGCACTCGCCCTTGATGAAGCGGTCGGGCAGGAACATCTGCTTGACCGGATCGTAGAACTGCTCGATCGAGCGCACCTCGATCAGGCCGGCGGCCTTCAGCCTGGCGTAGATGTCCTCGGAATAATGCCGCGTCTCGTCCGAATGCGTGGTGTAGTAGTTGTCGAAGGCGACATGAAAGCCGGCGAAATCGCGCGAATGCTCGTCATGCACGCGCGCGATCAAGGCCTCGGGCGTGATGCCCTCCTTCTCGGCGCGCAGCATGATCGGCGTGCCGTGGGTGTCGTCGGCGCAGACGTACCAGCACTCGTGGCCGCGCATCTTCTGGAAGCGCGTCCAGATGTCGGTCTGGATGTACTCGACCAGGTGGCCGAGGTGGATCGCGCCGTTGGCATAGGGCAGGGCGCTGGTGACGAGGATCTTGCGGGTCATGGATGGCTTTCCGGTGGCCGGCGGCGGTTGCGTGGCAGGCCGCGACTAAAGGAGCGAATTGTACCGGGGCGCGTTGCCGGGCGGGATTTGGCGCCGTCTCGCCGGCGCCGACTTTTCGCAGCCGGCAGGCCGTTGTGCGCCGCACCTCTTGCCGGCCTTGAATTGCCGGACTCCGCCCCGATGTCTTTGCACAGCCGCGCTTCCTGAGATAAAATCCCGACTAATTCACTCGGGTATGGGGTCCCGGAACCGGGACATAATCCGCGACCGAAGATCGTCTTTCCCTCAATTCGTCACCCGCAAAGGCCTTTCATGTCCATCACCGAACAAAGCATCCAGACCGCGCTCAAGGCGGTGGTCGATCCCAATACCGCCAAGGATCTGGTCAGCAGCCGAAGCGTCAAGAACATCAAGGTCACCGGCAGCGACGTGGCGCTCGACGTCGAACTGGGTTATCCGGCGAAGAGCCAGATCGACGCCATCCGTGGTGCGGTGATCGGCGCGCTCAAGGCGCTGCCCGGCATCGGCAACGTCAGCGCCAACGTTTATTCGAAGGTCGTGACCCATGCGGTACAGAAGGGCGTCAAGCTGATCCCCGGCGTCAAGAACATCATCGCCGTGGCCAGCGGCAAGGGCGGCGTCGGCAAGTCGACCACGGCCGTCAATCTGGCGCTGGCCCTGTCGGCCGAAGGCGCCAATGTCGGCCTGCTCGATGCCGACATCTACGGCCCCTCGCTGCCGACCATGCTCGGCATCTCCACCGGGCGTCCCGAATCATCCGACGGCAAGAGCCTCGAACCGATGGACGCGCAC
>CAZGQB010000024.1:0-14477 GCA_964527055.1 uncultured Sulfuritalea sp. | reverse complement strand
GCTCCATGTCGAGCGCGTTGTGGTGGGTGGTGAAGGGCTTGGCCGCGGCGCCGCCGGGGATCGGGTGCATCATCGGCGTTTCGACTTCGAGGAAGCCGTGGTGCATCATGAAATTACGGATCGACTGGATCATCCGGCTGCGGGAGACGAAGGTGAAGCGCGTCTGCTCGTTGGTGATCAGGTCGAGTTCGCGCGCGCGGTATTTCTGCTCGACGTCGGTCAGGCCGTGGAATTTCTCCGGCAGCGGGCGCAGCGACTTGGTCAGCAGGCGGATGGCGCTGCATTGCACGGTCAGCTCGCCGGTCCTGGTCTTGAACAGCGTGCCTTCGCAGCCGACGATGTCGCCCAGGTCCCAGCCCTTGAACTGCTTGTGCGTCTCCTCGCCGCTGATGTCGTTGCTGACGAAAATCTGGATGCGCCCCGAGACGTCCTGGATGCTGGCGAAGCTGGCCTTGCCCATCACGCGCTTCAACATGATGCGGCCGGCGACCTTGACCTCGATAGTCGTCGCTTCGAGCTCCTCGCGCGTCTTTGCGCTGTAGAGCTCGTCGAGCTTGCCGGCGAGGTTCTCGCGCGAGAAATCGTTGGGGAACGCTTTTCCCGCGCTGCGCCAGGCAGCGAGTTTCTCGCGGCGCTCGGCGATCAGGCGGTTTTCGTCTACGGGCGGGGTTTGCGTGGTGTCGGTCATGGTGATGGACTCAGTAGAAACGATGAACGGTAAAGCCGAGCGCCGCGGCGGCCTCGGCCTGGGTCTTGTCGGCGGTGGCGAATCCGCTTGCGGAAAGCTGTTCCGCGCTGGCCAGATGCAGGGCATCCAGGGTGCGCAAAGGACAGTCGGCAAGCCGGCCGATCAGGTTATAGGCGGCGCTGAAGTCCGCGTCGCCGACACTGCTCACGCGCAGCGCGCCGTCCTGGATGTCGGCGGCAAGCTCGGCATTGATGCGGTTCTCGCGCAGGGCATCGATCTCCCGATTGCGGCGTCGGCGCGCCAGCGCACAGCGCAACTCGACCACGGTCAAGCGGCTGATCGCAATCGCCCCCTGGTCGAACAGCGCATCGAACTCGGCGCTGAACGGCTCTTCCAGATAACGCTTGACCAGCGCGCTGGTATCGGCATAAATCATCAGCAGCGATCTTCCCGGTCTTCGGCGATGGTCTGCGACAGCAGCGGGTCGAGCGGCACCTGGCTGGCGCGGAACGCTGCCAGGGAGCGAATCTTCGGCTTAATCGGCTTGATCGGCAGGATGCGTGCCACCGGCTCGCCACGCCGGGTGACGATGACTTCGTCGTCGCTGGCGAAGAGCTGTTCCGGGTGGGAAAGTCCCTCCCGCGCCTCGCGGATGGTGATGGTTTTCACGGGAAATCCTTGTTGTGTCACAACGGGCAATATTGTGACACATTTCCGGCGGGGCGGGCCTGCCGGCGATCGCAGCGGGGTGATCGCGGGGCGGGGAAATTTGGCAGAGATTGACCGGCAGGAGTGGGTCTTCGGTCACAACGTTTGAAAGTCGGCGCTGGCGATACGGCGGTTGTTAGGTCTGGGCGGCCAAGGTTTCTCATCCGATGAATGTCAGTTCCAGAACACCAAGTGTCAAGACGAATCCACGGGAACAAACACGGCCTCAGCCTACCAATCGAGCTGAATGCGGGTCATAAACCACATCAGTAATCGACCCATCCCGAATACGCTGAACGGCTTCATCTATCACCTGGAGCGGCACCAGGAACCACTCCCTCGGCTTCACCGGATTTCCGAATCGGTCTTCTATGGTCAAGTCGAGCTGTGCTGCGCCGAACAAGTGGTGGAAGATGTTTTCCAGCTTCGTGCGGTTCAGATTGTGGAGCTTGTAGGTGGCGACAATCTCCACACCGGCCAGCAGATAGGTGGCATCCCTTTCCGCGTCGGCGATGCGGGTCTCGACCTTGCCGCCGGTTACGCCGATCTTGTGGATCAGCTCGCGATGCTCGGCAACGAAGGGGTGACTGGAAAGGCTGCGCAGCACATAGATGGTTCCGGTTTCAATATCGTCGGGTTCTGTCGCATCGCCAAACAGCGGGCCATCGTCCTTGCGGATAAGGCGCCGCCCGACGGGCGTGTTGCCGTCAGGATAGAGCGAACGCGAAAGTGAGCGCAGCAACAGGTTGCTTTCCGTATGGTTGTCAAAAATAACCCGCAGGCGCGGGTTGTCGCGTCCATCCTTGGTCCTGGCGCCCTCATGCACTTCGGCGACATAAGCTATCTGGCCGCCGATGATGAAGAAATCCCCCAGCTCGATGCTGGCATTTTTTACGAAAGGCCTGGTCATCCAGGCACCAGACTTGAGACCCATTGCAGCATCGTCGAACAGCGACCTGAAGTGATCAAAATCCTTGCAGGGGGTGCGATTGGCAATTTCATCCGCCGCCTTGATTTCGCCGAAGGGGCGCACGTGGCGCAACACAGTGATGTCGCCCTGGTCGGTGGGCGCATCACCAATACCCAGCTCGGCCAGCAGGGTGTCTTCATCCATTTCATCGACACTGGCGGAGGCTGGTGCCGCACCGGACAGAAGGCCGGGGGCATCCAGACCGGCCAGCAGGGCACTTGCTTCCGGCAGCTTGCGCAACTGATCCAAACGCACGGCATACAGGCGCTCGAAGATGTCACGGTCCTCGCCATGCAGCGGAGCGCGGCCATGGGTCTGATGGAAGCGAAGAATGTCCTCGAAGCCGGCAATGATGCGCTCCTCGCGTGGGGTTCGGCTGGAGACCTTGAGCGGGGCGACTTCTACCCCCAGCGCATCCAGCAGTTCGTCATCGTCCATCTCAGCCATTGCCGGAATCTCTCTGCGCCTGTGCCGCCTTGGCCTGTGCGCGGTAGCGCGCCAGCGCGGCCACGCCTTCGGCCATGCGCTTTTCCCACGCGTCGGCGGAATTGATGTCCGGCAGGCGACCGCGCTCGTTCTTGAACTGCAAGGCACGCTTAGCCAGCTCTCGGGCTTCGTCCTCGGGAATACTGGCTTTCTTGGCGGCAATGCTGGCCTGCACCTGGCGCAGCGACTTCTCGTCCATCGCTACCGCCAGCACCGCATAGGCAGCATCGAAGGGGTTGATGCGGTCGATCAGGTCGATGTCCAGATCGCGCACATTGATGAATTTGCGCACCCCATCCAGCAAGGCCGTGCTGCCTTGCGCCATGTCGCCACCATCGCCTTCGGCATCGGCCCGGGCCAATGCCAGCTTGGCCTGCTGGGTAATGTTCATCGCGGCGATGGCGTGTTGGCGGATGGCTTCCTGATCGGCCTCACCCAATTCCGGGTAACGCTCGCGCACGATCTTGCCCATGCGGAGCTGGGTCAGCTCTTCGGGCAGGGTGTTTTCCTTGTCGAACAGGCCACGCTCCAGCACGGTTTTGTCCTGCAGGAAACTGGTGACGACTTCGTTCAAGTCCTCCTTGCAGATGCGCGTGGCTTCCGGGGTTTGCGGGGTTGCCAGCCCATTGATCTCCAGATGGATTTGACCGGTGCCCTTATTCACCCCGATGTTATGGCCGCCTTCCTTGTAACCTTCGTCGCCGTAATCGAAGCCGTCGATCGGACCGTTGTTCTTCGGCGTGAACTCATAGCGCGGCGCCAGCACCTGCTCCATCAGCAGGCTGGCAGAAATGGCTTTCAGCATGTCGTTCACCGCCTCGGCCACGGCGGCCTGCTCGGCCGCCGGTTCGGCGATCAGGTTGGTGAAGCGCGCCCGCTCCTTGCCTTCGGCATCGCGGGTGGCGCGGCCGATGATCTGCACGATTTCGGTCAGGCTGCTGCGGTAGCCAATCGTCAGGGCGTGTTCGCACCAGATCCAGTCGAAGCCTTCTTTCGCCATGCCCAGCGCGATGATGATGTCCACGTGATCGCGGTTGTTCTTCTGCGCCGGGTCTTTCAGCGCGGCCAGCACGCGGGAACGCATGGCGAGATCGCTGTCGTCCACCAGGTCCGCGACCTTCAGCCTGCGGCCTTCCGTGGTTTGTATCTGGTGGAAGCCGGTGGCCGGGTCGATCCCCGTCCACTCGCCCAGCCCGTGCATGATCTCGTTGACTTCGCGTTCCTTGTCTTTCAGGCTTTCGCGGGCATTGACGTTCGGAATGTGAACGATGGTTTTCAGCGCCGGGTCCAGCACCTTGGCGATGGCATCCACGTAGCGGCCGGTGTAGAAAAAGTAGCCGATATCCAGCGACTTGAGCCAGTTGTAACCGTTGAGTTGCTCGTAGTAGGTATAGGTAATCGTCTCGAATCGCGCCTCGTCCGCCGGGGCCAGCACCGCCTCGCTGTCGCCACGAAAGTAGGAGCCGGTCATCGCCACCAGATGCACCTTGTCGCGGGCGATAAAGGCGCCCAACTGATTGCCCAGCACATTGTCCGGGTTGCTGGAGACATGGTGAAACTCGTCGACGGCAATCAAGCAGTCGTCGAAAGCCTGAACGCCCAACTCCTCCACCGCGAAGCGAAAAGTGGCATGAGTACAGACCAGCGTCTTGTCGTCGCTTTCCAAAAATTTGCGCACCGCGTCCACCTTGGACTTGGCCACGCGCGGCTCGTCCACGCCGGGAGCGTTGCACAGATTCCACTGCGGGGCCACCTGCCAATCCCAATAAAAGCCGGACTGACTCAAGGGTTCATCGGCAAAGCTGCCGCCGATGGAACGCTCCGGCACCACGATGATGGCCTGCCGCACGCCTTGGTTGTTGAGCTTGTCCAGCGCGATGAACATCAACGCGCGGGACTTGCCCGAGGCCGGCGGCGACTTGATCAGCAGGTATTGCTCGCCGCGCTTGGCATAGGCGCGTTCCTGCATGGCGCGCATGCCGAGTTCGTTCGCTTTGCTCGATGCGCCCGTGCGTGCCGTAGTGATGGAGACCGAGGGTACGGTGTAGGTGTTGGTGGGGTTGGGGTTGGTCATGTCGGTCACTTGTCAATACGTTGGCTCACCAACGATTACTCCATAAAGGTGTCCATAGAAACCATAGAAACCATAGAAACCATAGAAACCCATAGAAATCCATAGAAATCCATATCCGATCGTGCTCACTCGTTGACTAATGTGTAATACGTCCAGCGCCGCGAACCATGCTGTTCCAAGCGCCCCTCGCTTTTCAGGCGCAGCAGTAAGGCCTTGGCCTGGTTTTCGTTCAAATGGCACAGCGACATCACCTCACTGCGCTGAATACGGCCATGCTGACGAACATAGTTGAGCACCATTTCCGGGTGCTGCACCTGACTGAAACCTACCTGTCGGGTATAGGCCAGTTTGTCGCCCCTGGCTCGGTACATCTGGGCTGATAGGGTATAGGCGCGGCTTCGCCCATTGCCGTGAGCCTCAATTAATCCAGCCTCCACCAACTGCTCCAGCGTGCGTCTGCTTCGTGTGGTATCGCGTTGAATGTGCTGTGCGAGTTCGTCAGTATCCAGTCGTTTATGTTCGCGCAGAGCGGCCAGCACAATCAGGCTGTCAATGGGCAGCGGCACGCCATGTTGGCGGCCTTCTTGCTCCACTACCAGCTGCAGAAACACTTCATCGGCTTGCACCGTGGCCAAACGCAAAATGACACTGTTTGAATCTGTGCTGCTGTAGTCTGGCTCGGGTCGGCCAAAGCGCAGCATGCCACGGTAAATCTTGTCCACACCCCGGCCAGAGCGCTCAACGATGCCAATGCGTTTCATTGCGTCGGCCAGTGCGGGATTACGAGGGCACGGCGCAGTGGTCAGCAGGTTGCTTAGCGTGACTCCTTCAACCAATCCCCCCGGATTGCTCACGGTCAGCCCATGATCGTCCAGCCGCACATGCACCGCGCCTAACCGGTGGTAGTCCCGGTGCACCAATGCGTTGGCCACGGCCTCCCGAAATGCCCCCATATCAACCTTTGGGATAGGCACCCGAAACAGCCCGATCTGTACCTCTTGCTCCGGGTTGTACGGGCGGAAATTGGTTTCCAGCCACTCCAATGCCTTGAGCAAGGGAAAGCGCCTGAACTCATTGAACGACACCGCTTCCCGCGCCAACACCTGAAATGCAAATTCGTGTGTTGACACCCGCTCGCGCAGCGCATCTTCACGGCCTATGACCAGCAGGCCCGTCAAGGTAGGAACGCGTTCCCCGGAGGTAGTACGCACAGTGAAACCCAGTGCGCCTTCCAAAGCCTCATCGTCCAGCTCCAGAAGAACTCGATCCCCGCCATACTTTTGAACCGCCTGACGCAAACGCTCGCGCTCCAGCGGATCGAAATCGGCCAGCGTGGCGCCGGCAACCGGCTGCGCCGACACATCCACCAGGCCAAAGCTCGAAGCCCGGCTGATCCGGTCGTGCGGCAACATCGGCACGCATTCGGGCGTGCCATCGTGCCGGATGCGGCGGCGCAGATACACGCCCGCCGTCGTCGCCACCTCGGACGCCGACTTGGGAACCGCAATCCGGGCAACATGGCAGCCTTCGATTTCAAGCGCCTCCACCGTTACCCCGAGGGACGGCGAGGTTCTGGCGGCCACCAGCCCCGGCAAGCCGGTCAGATTCCGATGGGCCTCATGCAGGCCCGTCGGTCTGCCATCGTCCTCCACGCCCAGCCAGAGCTCCCCGCCATCGGCATTCGCCAGGCACACCAGAGCTTCCACCAACTCGTCGTCGGACAGGCGCTTGAGATCGCTCTTGAATTCCACCGTCAATGTTTCGGCACGCGGCAAAGAGAAAGAATGGGACTTGTCCATGCTCATACCTGCTTCCTCCGCGTTGCCTTTATTGCGGGCGCCTTCCTGGCCGCCTCCGCCGTAATTTTCGTATAGAGCTCGAACAGCTTTTCCAGCCGCTCGGTATCGTTCCTGAAGCGGCGGCCGATGTAGATGCGCTCCAGCACCTCGTCATTGCGCTCATGAGCATGGCGCAGGTTCTCCGGCATGCTGTCCGGGTCGTAGAGGTCGGCGATGGTGGCGGGGAAATGCGCCTCGCGGGCCAGCAGGATGTTCTCGGCGCAGGCGGTCAGGTCGGCCTTGTTCTGCTCGGTGAGGAGTGGGACGGGGAAGGTGTTCCAGCCGAGGGTGTTGGAGTAGCGAAAGTCAGTCTTCATCTTGCCGCAGACAGTACCAATCCAGACCAGATGCAGGCGGGAGGCAATCAGCGCCATGTTCCAGAGAGGGGCGTCGTAGAGCCCGAAAGCTAGATTCGTCAGCGTAGTGTGAGCATCTACAATTCCAGCAGGCAGGTATGAGCGGCGCTCAGACGAAACGCTTGGGACAACTATAGTTTGAGAATTGCCTATGCGCATCAGTTTCAACTGATGAGGACGCTTGGCAAGAATGGTTCTTGCCCCTTTATCCGGGCTTGCCAGCCGTAGCTCGCGTACAGCATCTATGCGCTTGCACAATGCCGGTATTTTTTTCGCTTCGTCCAGATGCTCTTCTTCGATCCAAACACAAAACCGCAAACCACCATTGATGAAATCTTGCGACCCGTAGATACATCGGATGAAGCGTTCGCGCTGCACTTCGGAAAGCCCAAGGGACTCAAGCTCATCTCGACTGAGCAGCAGGTTTCCGCCATCACTGGGCTTGTTACCAAACTCCATCACACCCAGCCCGGACATAGGTGCGTTCCGCTTTTCGACGATGATGCGAGGGCCAATGGTGAGGTAGGGTGTGATCGACGCACCTTCGCGCAGGACGACTGTCCCGTCGTCCTGATGCTCATATACCCGACGCGGCGTAGCGCTCGGCGTGCCTATACCGACAACGGCCACCGTGACGCCGGCATTGTGGCTGGCTAGGTTTGCCCATTTGAATGAGGTGTAGGCGAAAAAAATATCGCAACCCGCATCAAACACTATCGGCCACAGGATCGGCACCGACTGTCCTTGGCAGATCGAATTCGTGCTGACGAATGCCGCTTTGCCATCCGCTTTGGCGATGTAGTCCGCCGCCTTGATGAACCAGCCCGCCACATAGTCGAGAAAGCCCGTCGAGTTGGTGCGGCCATTCACGACACTGCGAATGTCGGCCTTCTGTTCTGCCGACTGCCATGTATTTCCCAGATAGGGTGGATTCCCGCAGATATACGTTTCGCCACCTTCGTTCGCGAAATCAATTTCCGTCTGATCCAGCGGAGTACCAAACAAATCATCCGCCACCACCTTCACCCCCGTTCCCGTCGGCGGGCAGATACTTAGCCAATCCAGCCGCAGCGCATTGCCGCAGACGATCCAGTTCTTCGCTTCCAGCGGCAGAAAATCCTGCAACGCATCCTTCTGCCCGCGATACAGCACGTCGCACTGGAATTCGGCAATGATGAGCGCCAGGCGGGCGATTTCGGCGGGAAAGTCGCGTAGTTCGATGCCGCGAAAGTTGGTCAGCGGAATTCCCGATTTCAGGTGCTCCTCGCCGCGGCGGCGGTTGATTTCGGCTTCGATCTCGCGCATCTGCTTGTAGGCGATGACGAGAAAATTTCCGCTGCCGCAGGCCGGGTCGAAAACGCGGATGCGCGCCATGCGCTTCCTGAGGTTCAGCAGCTTGCGTTCGTTGTTGCCGGCTTCGGCCAGTTGCGCGCGCAACTCATCCAAGAACAGGGGATTCAAGACCTTGAGGATATTGGGCACGCTGGTGTAGTGCATGCCCAGCGCGCCGCGCTCTTCGTCGTCGGCGACGGCCTGAATCATGCTGCCGAAAATGTCCGGGTTGATCTGTTTCCAGTTCAGGTTGCCGGCATGAATCAGGTAGCTGCGCGCCATGCGGGTGAAGCGCGGCACGCCGGTACTGCCGGAAAACAAGCCGCCATTCACATAGGGGAATCCGTTGGCCCAGTTCGGCAAACGGGGCTGGGCGCTGGCGCGCTCGCCGCTCTTGATGTTCATGGCGCGGAAGATTTCGGACAACACCGCATGAGTGTTGGCGCCGTCGCGCTCGCTCATCTGCTCGATGGTCTGGGTAAACAGGCCTTCGCCGTTGAAAATGTCGGTGTCCTCGGCAAAGAAGCAGAACACCAGGCGGGCCATGAAGTGGTTCATGTCGGGGCGGCGTTCGCCCGTGGCCCAGTCCAGATTTTCGCGCAGCAGTTCGACGTAGAGCTTGTTCAGCCGCCCGGTGGCGCGAACGTCAATGGGGTTGTCCTTGATCTCCTTGATGGTGGAGATGCCGGCCAGCGGCAGGAAGAAGCCGAAATGGTCGGGGAAGTCCGGATAGGCGCAGGCGATGGTTTCGCCCCCGGCCAGGTCTTCGGCTTCCAGGGTCTGCCCGTCGGTGGCGAGGATGAATTTGGCCTTGGCCTTGGCGGTGGCCGGGCTGGCACGCAGGGCTTTGAGGGTTTCGCCGACGCTGCCGCTGGGACCGTCTGGTGGGCACACGGCGATGTGGATGTTGCTACGCTGGAGCACGCCGCCGGGCACATCCGAGGCGTTGTTGTTGCCTGTCCGCAGGCGCTTGAGGGTGGTGTCCTTGTTGCCGAAGGCAGCCAGGAAGGCGAACGGGAATTCCGCAGCGTCGAAGGGCTGAAGCGCCAGATCCGAGAGAGCGGCTTCGATTTCTACTGCGTTCATGGAGAGGCCTGATTTCCGCTTTGGGTCGGTGGTATGAGAAACGATGGTGGGGAGCTGACGTTCGAGGTCTGGCTTCACCGCGGTCAGCATTCGGGCATATTACTAACATTCCAGGCTATACAGGCCAATGACGGCTATGGACTTTCGCCTGGTTCTGAAAGTCGGCGCTGGCGGGACGGCGGTGGTTCGGCCTTATGTGGAGCTCCGCATGAGGCAAGACAGCCGCCGACTCGCCGTATCGCCAGCGCCGACTGTTGTGAACCAGACTGTGCCGGTCAGGGTGCCATGCGCGCCGCCTTGCCTCGACTTCAAAGCGTCCGACCGTGGGTATTGTTTCGGAGGCCCCTGCCTCAGGGCTTGCGGCCGGCGGTTTGCTTCAGCCAGTCCAGCGCCTCGCATTTACCCCAGGTCTCCAGACTCGCCACGCGATAGTGCCAGGCTTCGTCGTCGCCGCCATGGGTGACCATGCCCTGCGTCAGCAGTGGCGTTCTGGGGCGGGCGGCGACCAGGGTCTTGAGTACTTTGGGCAGACGCTTTGCGGCATGGGCGAGCGCTGTCACTGCGTCGCCGCGCCGGCCCAGCAGGTAGAGTGCCAGCACGCGGCCATACAGGATGCCGGGCATATCGTCGCCGGGGTAGCGGTCGCAGACCGCCAGCGCATCGGCCGGACGTCCGGCTTCGCAACAGGCATGCACCAGGCGCTCGCGGTGGCCGCCGTTGTCATTGGGGTTGAGCGTGAGGACCAGCCATTCGAGCAGGGGCAGTTCTTCCGGCGTGTAACGCGCCAGGTCGATCTTTTGCATCAACAACTGCAGCGCGGGCCGGTTCTCCATCCAGCCCCACTCCAGCGTGAGCCCTTCCGCCCGGTTGTCGGCCAGCACCTTGCGCAGCAGGGCGAGGGCGTGGTCGTACAGGCGGTCTTCCATCCGGTCGAGCGGGTCGTCGGCGTCCTCGGGAAACAGGCTGTCTTCGAGGATGCCGATCAGGTTTTCGATCACGGCGAAGCTTTGCCAGGCGAGCGGATGGTTGCCCAGCCAGATCAGCCAGCGGGCGTCGCTCCAGGGGTTGCGCTCCTCGGCATCCCCCCAGTAGATATCGTCCCAGTCCTTCTCGACGGCATCGAGTTCAGGCAAGGCTTGCAGCGGGCCGGCGCCGCCGTCCTGCGGCGAAAGTCGGTACTGGCAGGACGGCGCCGGCAGGTTTTCGATCAGGCTTTCCAGCGCGTCGAGGTCTTCCGGCGTGGCTTCGGCATCCCAGTCTTCTTCGTGCTCGTGGGCGGCAAGCATCGCGCGCAGCACCTCCGGGTCGCGCGCTACGTCCTCCATCAGGGCGACGATGGGTTCGTCGCCGTAGCCGAGTTTGACCAGCCGCCTGGCCCAGAAGGCGGCCCGGGTCCGGGCCTCGTCGTAGCGATTCTGGTTGGCGAGGAGAACCAGTTCGAGATGGGCGAGCGAGGGGTTGTCCGGGTCGAGCCGTTGCGCTTCCTTGAACACCTCCCAGGCCTGGGCATGCTCGCCGCTGTCGGCGTGCAGCGTCGCCCGGCGCTGCCAGGCGGCGGCGCGCAGTTGCTTGTCCTGGCACTGCATGACGCGCTCGACCAGGGCCAGCCGTGCCTCGGCGCGGCCGTCATCGAGATAGAGGTCGCACAATGTGTCGAAGGCGGGTTCGTGGCGCGAGTCCAGCTTGTTGCCGGGGGCCAGCAGCGCTTCGAGCAACTGCGTGGCGGGCTCGATGCGGCCATCCTTTTGCCACTCGGACGCGACATGCGCGACTTCTTCGGGGTCGAGTTGCCGGAACGGCACATTCCCGTAGTCCGCCACGGGGACGGTTTCGAGGACATAGCCCAGCACGGTAAATCCGTCACTGGGGAAGGGAGAAGTTCCTTCCAGTGGAGCACAGCACTGCTTGTATTTTTTGCCGGAGCCGCAGGGGCAGGGGGCGTTGCGCTCGGGCTTGGGCAGGGACAGCCGCTTCCAGCCCAGCTCGGGCCGGGGCGTGTGGTTCCATATCTCGCGAAACACCGCCAGGCCGATCGACCGCTCCGCGCCCGGCGGAAGGCGGGCAGCGAATCCCGGAACCTGCCGCGGCATTTCGGCGAGAAAGCTTTCGAAGGCCTGCTTGAAGTCGGAGCCTGCAAGTGCCACATGAACACCCGTGCGCAGCAGGGTATCGAGTTCGGCGTTTGCGTTGTGGTTGGTGTCGGCATTCATGGCGGGGCGCAGCCTGCCTTTTACACGCCCTGCTTCAGGCTGGCTTCGATGAAGACGTCGAGGTCGCCGTCGAGCACTTTCTGCGTGGCCGAGATTTCGACGTTGGTGCGCAGGTCCTTGATGCGCGAGTTGTCGAGCACGTAGCTGCGGATCTGGTGACCCCAGCCGACGTCGGTCTTGCCGGCTTCGAGCTTGTCGGCTTCCGCCTGGCGCTTGCGCAGTTCGAGCTCGTAGAGGCGCGACTTCAGCATCGCCATGGCTTCGGCACGATTGCGGTGCTGCGAGCGGTCGTTCTGGCACTGCACGACGATGCCGGTCGGGACGTGGGTGATGCGGATTGCCGAGTCGGTCTTGTTGATGTGCTGGCCGCCGGCGCCGGAGGCACGGAAGGTGTCGGTGCGCAGGTCGGCGGGGTTGATCTCCACCTCGATGCTGTCGTCGATCTCGGGATAGACGTAAAGGCTGGCGAAGCTGGTGTGGCGCCCGCCCGAGGAATCGAAGGGCGACTTGCGTACCAGGCGGTGCACGCCGGTCTCGGTGCGCAGGAAGCCGTAGGCATAATCGCCCTCGACCTTGAGCGAGGCGCTGCGAATGCCGGCCACGTCGCCGTCGGTCTGCTCCAGCAGTTCGGTCTTCCAGCCCTTGCGCTCGCAGTATTTCAGGTACTGGCGCAGCAGCATGCTGGCCCAGTCGCAGGCCTCGGTGCCGCCGGCGCCGGCCTGGATGTCGATGAAGCAGTTGTTGGGGTCGGCCGGGTTGTTGAACATGCGGCGGAATTCGAGGTCGGCCACCAGTTTTTCGGCCCGGTCGAGATCGGCGTCGACGGCCGCCATGGTTTCCGCGTCGTCTTCGTCGCGCGCCAGTTCGAAAAGTTCGCGCGCTTCGGCGAGGCCGGTGCTGACGCCGGACAGGGTGCCGACCACGGCTTCGAGGGACTTCTTTTCGCGGCCCAGGGCCTGGGCGCGCTCGGCGTCATCCCAGATTTTCGGGTCTTCGAGGATCTGGTTCAGTTCGGCGAGTTTTTCCGCTTTGCCATCGTAGTCAAAGATACCTCCGCAGCTGTTCGCCACGACCGGAAAGGTCGGCGATGCGGTTGGCGACGGCGTTGATGCGTTCGGCTTCCATGACTGTTCCTGGCTGAAATGCAAAGACGGGAATTATACGCGCTGGGCGTCGCGAGTTCGCTCGCGCAGTGATGAATCGGGGGCTGTGATAGCCTTGAATCTCCATCGTCAACCCGGAAATTACGGCAATGTCGGAAATGATTTTTTACGAACGGGTCGTGGCGCTCAACGACAAGATCCACGGCGGGCTGCGGGTGCGTCCGGCAGGCAGCTTCGCGTATGCGGCGAGGACCAATTCGGTGCCGCTCCTGTCCAGCGAGTTTTTCGAGGCGGCGCGCGAGTATCCGATCGTTTTTGCCCGCGGCGAAGCCGGCCCGGTGGCCGCGGCGCTGCTCGGCCTGCGCGAAGCGGAGAATCTTTTCGTCGACCGGGACGGCAAATGGGATGCCCGCTATGTGCCGGCGTTCGTGCGGCGCTACCCCTTCGTCCCCGGCAAGGGCCCCCAGGGAGAATTGCTGGTGTGCATCGACGAAGCGTCGTCGTGCTTCGATGCCGGCGAAGGCGAAGCCCTGTTCCAGGAGGGCAAGCCGACCCCGCAGCTGGAGCACGCGATGAAGTTTCTCGCCGAGTTCCACCAGGCGGCCGCCATCACCGAGACCCTGGGGCGGCGCTTGCAGGATCTGGGCGTGCTGCGGCAGGCCGACTCGGTGGCGCAACTGACCGACGGCACGCAATTCCGCCTCAACGGCCTGAATGTGGTCGACGAATCCAAACTGCGCGCCCTGGATCGCGATGTGGTCCAGGAGTTGTTCGCCAGCGGCGGGCTGGCCGTGATTTACGCCCACCTGATGTCACTGGGAAACCTCGCCGGGCTGGTCGATCGCCTGAGCAAACGCGACGCAACGGGTCAGGCCACCGCTCGCTGATTCTCGGTCTGTCGCTGCGGAAAGTCCTTCCGGCGCGGACTTCCTTGCGGGCGGGAATTTTCCGCTATGATTGGAATTTCCCGCAGCAGCATTTCCATGGCCAAATACGTTTTCGTCACGGGTGGTGTCGTGTCCAGTCTGGGCAAGGGCATCGCCGCCGCAAGCCTCGGGGCGATCCTCGAGTCGCGCGGCATCAGGGTTACCCACCTCAAGCTCGATCCCTACATCAACGTTGATCCCGGCACCATGTCGCCGTTCCAGCACGGCGAGGTGTTCGTCACCGAGGATGGCGCCGAGACCGACCTCGACCTCGGCCATTACGAGCGCTTCACCAGCGCCAAGATGGGCAAGCGCAACAACTTCACCACCGGCCAGATCTACGATTCGGTGATCCGGAAGGAGCGGCGCGGCGAGTATCTGGGCAAGACGGTGCAGGTCATCCCGCATATCACCGACGAGATCAAGATCCACATCAAGCGCGGCGCCGAGGGCGCCGATGTGGCCATCGTCGAGGTGGGCGGTACCGTGGGCGACATCGAATCGCTGCCCTTTCTCGAAGCGATTCGCCAGATGGGCATCGAAGAGGGCCGCGCCAACGCCTGCTACATCCATCTCACGCTGGTGCCCTGGATCGCCTCGGCCGGCGAACTCAAGACCAAGCCGACCCAGCACTCGGTCAAGGATCTGCGCGAGATCGGCATCCAGCCCGACATCCTGCTCTGCCGCGCCGACCGGCCGA